>NZ_JAUBOX010000001.1:253230-303703 GCF_036700445.1 Microcoleus sp. T3_B1 | reverse complement strand
TCTTGCCTGTGACTGCTTGTGGCACAGGCATCTTGCCTGTGACTGCTTGTGGCACAGGCATCTTGCCTGTGACTGCTTGTGGCACAGGCATCTTGCCTGTGACTGCTGACTGTTTCAAAAGCTGTTAGTAAACTATCAATTTCTCGCTCTCTGCCATAAAGTTTTTGCGGAATTTGAAAGCGATCAGAAATATCTTGACATCCTAGCGAAAAAAAGGATATATTGTTATTGCTGTGCAGTTGATTTAAGCATTCTTCTAAATCCGCTTTAATGCCGATCGCACTTTGATAGCGCTCCTCAGCATTTTTCCCCATCAACTTCATCACAATATCGGAAAGAATTTGCGGAATTTCAGGATTCACCTGAGATGGAGACAAGGGCTGTTTAGCGAGATGACTGTGTACTAATTCCAGCACATCGTTAGTGTCAAAAGGCAGTTGGTATGTCAGCAGTTCGTAAAAGGTAGCGCCCAGGGAATAAAAATCCGTGCGGTAATCTAAACTTCGGTTCATCCTGCCGGTTTGTTCCGGCGACATATAAGCAAGAGTTCCCTCTAAAATGTTGGGATTTTTGATGGTGTAATTCTCGCGCGTCAACTGCGTAGAAATGCCAAAATCGATGATTTTGAGTTGTCCGTTAGCTGGATTGAAGACAATATTTGAAGGGTTAATGTCTTTGTGAATGATGTGGGCGCTGTGAATTTGTTGTAAACCTTCTGTTGTGGCGATCGCAATTCGCAAGAATTCTGCAATACTAAATTTTTGCTGCTGCATCCAAATTTTCAAGGATTCGCCGCCAAAATCCTCAACAAACATCACCAGCGTGTTTTGATATGGCTGCAAATCATAGGCTTTGATACAGCCACTCAGATTCAGAGATTGTGTAATTTTATACTCTGTGCGATAGCGGGCGAGTTCTTGGGGTGTGGGATAATTTTCTTTAAGGACTTTGATCACGACGGGGAGACAGTCGGGTTGTCGGAATGCTCGGTAAACTAGGGAGTTTGCGCTTTCGTAGATGAGTTCTGTGACTTCAACGCCAGGAAAAGTGAGCATATTCAGCCTGCGGTCAACTTTGCAGTCGAACATAGCATAAATTTGCTCCTCACACCAGATGTGCGTGAGCCATCAGTCGATTTTAGATGTTAGATTTTAGATTTTAGATTTGACTCCACATCTGAGATTTTAGATTTTAGAAGCCAAAACAGGCTTCCCAGTCAATACAGCTTGTTCGATAATGTCAGCGGCGCGCTTGACTCCGCCCGATCGCCTCTTGCATCTCGATCGCCCTTTGTTTATACGACTCTTGGGTTAGGACTTTCACAATTGCCGATCGGACTTTAGAAACGCTCAATCCTCCTATAATTAATACATTAGCTTGCCATCGTTATTATTAATTCCCAGTAATGTGACAGAAGAATGCCGATAATCACCGCTAGATGTGCGGCAATTGGCAGAAATTTGAGATCCATTAATACCGAAGTCTGTGCAAGTTCGGTTGAACGTACTTGCTTCCCCAATATTGCCTTGTACCAGTTGTCCATTTTTATTATGAACTCCTTGAATGGTAATGGAAGTGCGCTGATTAGTGCCATCTTTTTTGTCACAAGTTGCAGATAATTGAGCGCCATTGATTGAAAAATCCGTGCAACTGGTAGCAAAGGTACTTGCTTTTTGAGCATGGGTCGGCTGCTGAAAGATGGAGAACGATAGTACGATTGAAGCCGACACTCCAAACAATTTAATGAATTTCATGGTTTTTTTTGTTGATTTACTATTTTTAGCGTAAGATAATAACCCTAAAAACCTTCTAGCTTTTAGTTGAGTATGAACTTAGCCAAATAGTCAGTTGGCGACTCAGCCTCTGTGAGGTAAAATCCTAAACTTTTGGCTGGATGTCGCCCTCAAATATAGGCTGTCATTGCTTATACAAGACTTACGGAGGTATGGAACGCAGGCTTTACTCATTGCACAGAAACGGAGTATTACCAGTCTATAGTTCCGTGGAATATTCGATACCTAACCAAAAGTTCAGGTAATCTCCTCAACTAAAGGTGAGTTAAAGCTCTGTTGTTTTTATAGGTTCAAAACTAAACTTGGAGCTAGCTACTTTAGCTGGGTAATTTCCTAAACTAAATTTACGCATAGGCCAGCACTAGCCTAGCTGGAAAAAACAAATAAGGAGTTACTTCCTTAACAATTCAATTAGGAGCAAATCTCATGTCTTTTGAATTTGAAAGCGTCAATCATTTTTTTCAAGAAGTCTCGCAAGATCCAGAACTCCAGCTACAGTTCCAATCGGTAACGGATCGGGAAAGCTTAGTGAATAAAGCGGTAGCCCTGGGCAAAGAAAAAAGCTACAGTTTCTCCTCAACAGAGGTTTCTGAGTGGCTGGAGTCGGTGACTGCTCAGCATCAGAGCCAGTCAGATACTTCAGGCGAGTTGTCTGACAGTGAATTGGAGGCTGTTGCTGGCGCAGGAGTTATCGGAGCTGGTATAGGAGCAGTTCTAGGTGCTCTAGGTGGATTTCTCGGCGGTCTTTTCGCAGGAGAAGACCCCTTTAAGGAATCCGCAAAAGGAGCTATTTCTGGAGCTGTAGTCGGTGCGGCGACTCCAACACCGTAGGTAATCTTTGTCTTAATACAACACCGAAATCAAAAGGAGCAATCAGATGGACAGCACTAATCAGTTTTGCCAAGAAGTCGATCGAGATTCTGCCGTACAACAGCAACAGTCGCCAGCCAATCCTGTTGCTGAAGAATTGGACGATACGGAATTAGATGCGATCGCAGGCGGTCTTACGTTTTTCAATTGGAGTAGGCTCCAGTGGTACGGTCCGACCGAGAGAATTTCGACCGAGGATTTTGCTAGCGATTTTGCTAGCCACATAGCGGGTAAAAAGGCTGGATAGCAGCCAACTTTGCTAGGAGTTGGTTCGATCGCTTTTGGAAGCAAATTTCACTAATTATCGAAGGAGAAAACATCTGATGGAAAGCAACAATCGATTTTTGCAAGAAGTACCCTCCGAGTCGTCCGCAATCACAGCATCCGCACCGGATAACTCAACTAATCAAGAATTGAATGATACGGAATTAGATGCGATCGCAGGCGGTATCCGTACTATCACAGCCAGCGGTCCAAAGCCCGACTTTTTGTTGCGTATGGGTCCGGTCTTCCAAATAACTGAAGAAACGCTGTCCTATTTGGGACGGAAGATATGAGCTGCTTGTAACTAGAAGCGATCGCGCTTCTGCTGAGTTTAAACATCCAAGGAGAAAACATCTGATGGAAAGCAACAATCACTTTTTGCAAGAATTACCGTCCGAGTCGTCCAAACTCACAGCATCCGAATTGGGAAATTCAACCGATCGAGAATTGAACGACTTGGATCTCGAAGCGATCGCGGGTGGTCATTCTAATATGGCCGATCGCGCTCGGGCTGCCGGTATGCCTGTGGTCACAAGCAACAGTCCCCGACCTCATTTTAAAGGCCCCGCTATCAGTATGGAATTCTTTGAAGCATTAAGGAATTTCGATCGCGGATAGAAGAAATGAGTTGCTTGTAATGAGCCACTTGTAATTGCCAACTGTAACGCGATCGATGAGGCTAAAATTCGCAAAGCAATCGTATACTCTGCGATTGCTTTTTTGTTACAAAATGACAAATACAACAATCCAAATCTACAGAAAATATGAATGCAATACAGCCACTATACCTGATGCAGCAAGCCCCCGATATGAGTAACGCTACAATATTTAGCGTTGGCTTAGTTATCGCCTGCTTGCTATTGCTAATTTTGTTGTGGTTGCCCGATTTGGTAACAAAAGAATAAGCCTAATTTGGCTCGATTCATAGTGATGGCTGTAGGGGCGGGTTCACCGAAATCTCTCGGACCGATCGAACAATCCCATAAACCCGCCCTCCCCCGCCTTGATTTACATCAACATTTTCCCAATAAATTAGCGGTACATTGGTATTGTTGGTGGGGTGGGGGCGGGTTTACGAGATTGTCGATTTTTGCCAGATATTGTTGGTGAACCCGCCCCTACGGGTTGGATTTACATCAACATTTTACCCCGTAAATTAGCGGTACATTTGTATTGTTGGTGGGTAGGGCGGGTTTACGAAATTGTATATTTTTGCCAGAGATTGTTGGTGAACCCGCCCCTACGGGTTTGTGAAATCGCGTTTACATTACTCTATCTGCCGCGCCACTAATCTAGCAAATAATCCTCCCTGTTTTACCAATTCCTCAAAGGAACCAAATTCCACCAAGCGGCCGGCTTCAATTACATAAATACGATCGGCATTGCGAATCGTACTCAGGCGGTGGGCGATGACAACTCGCGTCACATTTAACTTATCCAAACTCTCAGTAACGATCGCCTGGGTGCGGTTATCCAAAGCACTCGTAGCTTCATCCATCAGGATAACCTTTGGTTTGACAACCATTGCGCGCGCAATTAACAATCTCTGCCGCTGTCCTCCCGAAAGATTCGTGCCTCCCTCGCTGACAACCGTGTGCATTCCCATCGGCATTTGTTCGATATCGGCGGCTAAACCGGCCATTTGCGCCGCTTCCCAAGCTTCCTCCTGCGTTACCATCGCCCCGCAGGTAATATTGTCAAACATCGAACCAGCATTAATTCTGCCGTTTTGCAGCACTACTCCTAACTGCCGCCGCACAGCTTGAACGTCGAGGCCTGCTAAATCTTGATTGTCGTAATAAACAGTGCCACTTTGTGCTATTTCAAATCCCAATAACAGCCGAAATAATGTTGATTTACCGCTACCCGACGGCCCGACGATCGCGATAAATTCTCCCGGTTGAATATTGATGCTGACATCATCTAAAATTGGGGGCCCGTCCTCCCGGTAGCGGAAAGTTGCCCTATCGACAGTAATTTGACCTTTTAAGCGCCCCGGATCGGCTTTTGTCGGGTCAGATTCCGGGATTCCCTGGACGATCGGTTTGGCTCGCTCCCACAGCGGTACAATTCCTAAAATATCAGTTAGGGTATTGCTCAAATCTGTGACGCCGGAAAGAAAGGTTCCGAAGGCGGAATTAAAAGCGAGAAACGTCCCCATATTCAGTCCGCTGCCTTCTGTTTGAGAGGTTTGCATGAACACAATTGCAAACCAAAACATCAGAATAGAACTAACTAACGGCAGCGCTTCGTTAAATACAGAAACGCTGTCGTCAATTCGTTTAATGCCAGTTCTTAATTTAATTTGTTTGCTGTATTTTTTCGCCCAAGCTGCAAAGGCTCGCCCTTCTGCTGCAGCTACCCGCAGCTTTGATACTCCGTTAATTAGTTCTACTGTCAGCCCGTTAATGTCGCCTTCTCCTGTTTCCATCTGCCGCTCTTTTGGGATTAAGAGCAAGCTCGATGTGACTGTTACTATAACCGCCAGAAAAGTTAAGCCAATTCCGACTAAAGTCAGCGGCAGGCTGTAAACAAACATCAGCCCCAAATTCAGCAGGGAAAATATGGCGCTCAAAAGTGTCCGCTGCGTCGCGCCGCTGAGTTGGGCGCGAATTTGATTAACTGCTAATAAGCGAGTCAGCAAGTCGCCAGAGGAATAGCTGCGAAAAAATGCCGGTTTTAATCTCAGCAATCGATCCCAAACTGCCGGCTGGAGAGTGCCGCTGGCAGCATTTTCGATCCGCAGCGTCAGAATTGTTTGGGCCATGCTAAATACAGCCCGTCCGATCGCCGCAACTAACAATACCAGCCCTAACTGCCACAGTAACAAACGATCGCTGTCAGGAATAGCATCATTGACCAAAATCGAGGTAGCTTGCGGCGTCACCATCCCCAGCAGCGTTCCCAATATCCCCAGCCCGAAAGCAACGATCATGTCTTTTTCGTAGCCCTTCGTCCCGAAGCGAAACAGTTCCGCAGCGTTGTGAAGCAATAGCGGCAGGGGCCGGTAAAACATGAGAGTTTCTGACGACAACTCTTGGGCGATTGCTTTAGTTACCCGTTTGCGAGTGCGGTCGATCGGATCGAACAAAGTATAGCGAGATCCCTTACCGGGCAGCAAAGCTACAGGTCGATTTTCGGACTTTGTATAAGCCAATAGCGGGCCGCAGTTTTGCCGCCACCAATCCCCAGCCAGCAGCACGTGGCGGGTGCGAAATTGGGACGATCGCGCGATCGCCTCCATCGGATCTTTAACTCGACTCAAATCTTCGGAACCCGCCGGGGGATTGACGGTTATACTTTGTGCCTTACCTACAGCCCCAGCAGCGATTAACAGCGGCGTTCCTTCCTCAGACAAGGCAGTTTTCCGGGGATGCAAAACCTCGGTTAAATCTCCCAAAGCTGTCTGAGTTACTTGGCGGTTTAGCTGTTCGCGTTCCTGAAAGCGGCGGAAGTCCTCTGCTTTTTGCTGGGAAACCAGCAAGTTCAAGCAGCAGCAAAAATACTCGTGCAGCAAAGCTAAACTCGCGGGCAGCCAGTCGGCATTTTCCACCTCTGCTGTTGAGAAAATTTGCACCTCAACTTCCCCGGATGCCACCAGTAGCATATTCCCAGCCAAAGGAAATGCTGGGGAAGCGGAATTTAACTGCAATTCCCCGACACTCGCATCGCCCGACGAGACGCGCACCCAGACAACTGTTTCCGGCGGCGATCGCAGAATTTGACCGGGAAGTAGCGATATCTGCTGCGAGGCTGCTGCGACAACCGCAGTTTCTGGGGCAACTTTTTCCTCCGGGGCGTGAAGCGCAGCTATCCCGTAGGGAATCACTCGTTCTCCCAAATGCTGTATCCACCCTTCCACAAGCGATCGCGTTTTGCTGTCACCAGCAGCAACTAAAGCGGCACAATCTGCGATCGCGATCGGTTCCAGTTCCGTTTCGGCGATCGCGATCGCCAGAAGTCCCCAACCTGGTTTTAAATTTTCTCCCCCCCTTGTAGGGGCGGTGCCCCCGTGCCCGCCCTGGTTGGGGGGGGTAGCAGCGCCGAACAAAGCCTCGCCGGCACCGACGCCGAACAGATAATGGCGGTTGCCCGCAGGCTTCTCACTTTGTATCTTGGCTGCAAACACTGCGATCGCGCCCGACTTAACAATCCATACCTGATGCGGGTCATTCAGCAGCAGCGGTTCATTTCCTTTAATTCGGTGCAGTTTCTTAACAGGATTTAGATCGAGCATAGCTAGTAATTTGCGAGTAGTAATATCAAGTCCGGCAGGGGTTTAAAGCCTTGCCTCAAAGAAGACAGTGCGATCGTATCGATCGGGCTAATCCACAGATCCTAGGAGTGATTAAAATCCCCGTCTCATAGCTAAAGTCGGTTTTAACCGACTGAATAGCTAAGACTCTATAGCCAACACTGAATAGCCCAATCAAACCATCGCTCATTTCAGTCCTCTTCAGAGGACTTTAGCTATTAGACAGGGAATTCATTCCCTGGCGGACTACCGGGTTGGCTACTGTATTTCTGCTGTTTATTGTTCATTCCCAACCAAACGAGCATAAGGCCCTCCCAGCTTTTGCAACTCCTCATGAGTGCCTCTTTGAACTACTTTCCCCCCTGCGAGCATAATAATTTCATCGCAATCTCGAATCGTACTCAAACGGTGAGCAACCACAATACAAGAAGTACCGCGACGCCTCAAATTGCGATCGATAATTAACTCTGTTTCAGCATCCAGAGCACTCGTTGCTTCATCCAGCACCAACACCGCTGGATTCCTCACTAATGCCCTGGCAATTTCCAAGCGCTGTCGCTGTCCGCCGCTCATATTTGTCCCCCCTTCATTGAGTTGAGCATCGTATCCTCCCGGCATATTCAAGATAAGTTCGTGAATTGCCGCATCAATGCACGCTTGCACTAAATCTGCTTCCGGTACTGTCGGGTCCCAAAGCGTGAGATTTTCCCGAACTGTTCCGGCAAATAGAAATATCTCTTGTTCGACCATTGCCAGCGAATTTGCTAGGATAGAACGGGGAATCAAATTGCGGGGAACCCCGTCAAATAAAATTTCGCCATTCATTGGTTCGTAAAGCCCGGTCACAAGTTTGGCAATAGTAGATTTGCCCGAACCGCTTCCCCCCACTAACGCTACCCGCTGACCAGGTTTTACGGTTAAGTTCAAGTTGTCAATTAGCGGCGCTTCCAAGCGGCTGTAGCCAAAACTGACACCGCGCAATTCAATGCTTCCTTGCAGGTGAAAAGAATCTGGTGCAAGGGCGATGCGACAGTTTTTACTATTAAAAGAATCGCGGTCTGTTTCGGGGTCGATCGGGTTTTGCAGAACGTCATCAAGTCGGCTTAAATCGGCTTCTAATTCTTGCAGAGTGCTGCCAAAATTGACTAGATTGTTGACGGGTCGGAGGAATTGCTGAGTGAGACTTTGATAGGCAATTAACATCCCGATACTCAAACCGCCGTTCATCACCCGCAAGCCGCCGACAACTAAGATAGCAGTTGCAGCTAATGCCGTTAAAAATGCTGGTAATATTGACAATACTTGAGTGGGCAAAGCCAATTCTTGCTGGGCGTTGCTCATTTTGGCATAGTACCCGGCAAACTTAGAAAATAAATCGAATTCTAAACCGCTAGCTTTGACAGTTTCTATAGATTGAATGCCTGCGATTGCAGCACCGCCAACCTTACCTGTTTCCTGAGCTAATCTGGTGTTAGCATCGACGCGACTGCGGGATAAAGATTGCAGTGCCAGAAAGTTTAAGGCCGCAAAAACAGCGGCAACACTGGTCAATACCCAGTCGTACATAACCATAATTATCGCATAGAAAACCATCATCACTGCGTCGATCGCAGTTGCAGCAAGTTTCCCCGATAAAATTTCAGCAACCTTATCATTAACTTGGCAGCGGCTGCTAATTTCACCTGCAAACCGCTGGGCGTAAAATCCCACAGGCAAGCGCAACGTATGCCAGACAAACTGTCCCGACATCGAAATCGCAAGCTTGTTTGCCAGCCGCCGCAAATAGAAAAGCCGCATCCGCGCTAGCAACCCTTGAATAGCAGCGGCAAACAACATTCCTAATATTAAAGGTCGCAGCCACTCGTGACGGTTTTCGACGAGAATTTCATCCACAAAAATTTGGGTAAATGCCGCGCCAGCCAAACGGGGAACAGTCAGTAATAAACCAGCAATTAAACAAAATGCGATCGCCCAACGGGAACTTTGCAATCGGGAATCTAAAGCACTGGCAATACTCGGTTTTTTCCCGCCCTTTTTAAACTCAGGCCCCGGCTCAAAAGTCAAAACAACGCCAGTATAAGCCGACTTAAATTCTTCTAGGGAAACAGTCCTCGGCCCCGATGCGGGGTCGTTGAGGTAAACGCGCTTTTTCTTAATACCCTCAACTACCAAAAAGTGATTGAAATTCCAAAAAACAATAAAAGGCGGCGGTACAGTTTTCAACTCTTCGACAGTTTTTTTAAACCCTTTAGCATCTAAGCCGTAAATTCTGGCTGCTTTGAGGATATTAGAAGCTTTACTGCCATCGCGAGAAACGCCGCACTCGCTCCGCAATTGAGCTAAAGGTACTGGGTGTTCGCAGTAACTTAAAATAATTCCTAAAGCAGCAGCACCGCATTCTACTGCTTCCATTTGCAGCAGCGTGGGAGTACGAACTCGCCTTAATTTGCGCGGTGTAAAAAACTTGTCAATCCAGGGAGTTTTCATCTGTTATAAGGCTAAAATCCATAATAAACTTTGCTTGTATTCGAGTCTAGATCCCCCTAAATCCCCCTGATTGTTGGGGAGTAGGGGTTGACTTTGACTGCTCTTGTCCCCCCCTTGTTAAGGGGGGTTAGGGGGGATCTAGACTTCGATATAAACAAGAGAGACGGTCGGTTTAATAGTAAGGTGCGTTAGACCCGAAATCCTCGATAATCATTCTAGAACTTCGTCTGACGCACCCTACAAGTCGATGGGAGTGTGACAGTTAGCCTTAGTCCTAAATTAATAAACTCCTGTCAAAGACCGAAAAATAGGAATCACGTAAGAAATCGGCGCTAACTGCCCGATTTGAACCCGCACTAGCGCAGTAGTACCGGGGGAAATCTTGAGAGGAGGCCCGTTCGAGGAAGACCATTTGTAACCGCTGATAGTGTTCGGATCTTGTTGCAATTCCACAAATATTTGCACGGGAGCACCGCCACCAGCTATGTTTTTTGCGATGCTGTCAGCCAAATTTTCATTGCCGATAATTGACGACATATCTTGATTAGTAACCGGAAAAGGAGAAACTTGGGTTACTTTGCCGACAATGCCGCCGTAGCGTTCCCGCTTGACGACGCTAGGGGTAACTTGTACGGTCATTCCCGGTTTAATTTGCTTGCCGTCTCTGTCAGCAAAATAAACAAGACTGACCATTTTTTCGCGAGAATTTTTAGATTCAACTGTCCCGATCCTTGTACCGATGTTCAGTATTTGACCTGCAACGGCGCTAACTTCTAAAACGCGGCCGTCGTATTGGCTGGTAATTTTGCTGTCGGCTGTCAACTGATTCTGCAAGTGGGCAATCTTGCGTTTAACTTCCTGAATTTGATTTGTTTGGGCGATCGACTTCTCTAAATCTTGTTGAGCTAGTTTGACCGCTTGGGTTTCCATGTCTTTAATCTTAGTTTTGATTTCGTCAATTTTATTCAGGTTTTGCAGGTACTCCCGTTCGGTGTTACTTTTCTGAACTTTAAGTTCTTGGAGATTGTTTTTAATTTCGTTAAGGCGGTTGAGATTTTGCAGGTACTCCCGTTCGGTATTGGTAGCTTCTACCTTGAGTTGCTGCCGGCTGTTTTTGAGGTCGTCAATTTTATTGAGATTTTGCAGGAATTCGCGATCGCTATTGGTTTTCTGAACGTCGAGTTCTTTTAACTGCGTTTCAATATCCGCCAGTTGCATCTGAGAGTCCGCGAATTCCTGTCTCGCTTGCAGCATTACATCCTCGCTGATCGCCCTCTCTTGTTCGTAAAGAACGCGGCGAGTTTCAAACCGCTGCTGTAAAGTTTCCACCAAAGAAGTGATGTGCTGTTTTCGCTGCAAAAGACTCTCGCGTTTTTTGGCGATCGCGGCCAGAGTTTGCTGCCGCAATATCGGTGCAACTTGTTCTCGCCGCAAACTTTCTTCCAAACTTTGGCGTTTTTCTGCTAAGGCTGTCAGAGTTTGCTGCCGCAGTACCGGCGCAATTTGTTCTCGACGCAAACTTTCTTCCAAACTTTGCCGTTTTTGCTCTAATGCCGCCATACTTTGCTGGTGCAGTATCGGTGCAACTGACTCCCTATTCAAGCTTTCTTGAAGGTCTTTTTGCTGCTGTTCTAGCGTTTTTAATTCCAGGGCAATTTGCTGTTTTTGCAGCTTATTAGTATCTTGTTTTTGCCCTTGCAGTTGGGCTAATTTCGCTTTTTCTTGCTCTAACTGCTGCTTGAGGTCTAGTTTATCAATTCTACCGATTTCCTGACCCCGTTTAACAACATCTCCCGGCTTGATATTTAGCTTTACCAATTGACCGGAACTAGCAGCTTGAAATTGCACGACTCGGCGGGGCAGAAGCAACACGCCTTGACCGGAAACAGTCAGCGGAATTCGCCCGATCGCACTCCAAACCCCCGCAGCAGCAACTAAACAGCCAATTGCAGTTAGTGGCAGCCACGATCGAGGACTAACCACCTGCATCATTTGGTCAAGGCGTTCCGGTGAAGATAAGCGATCGATCGCTTCAGTAGTGAAAAGTTTGTTTTGTTTTACCTGCATCAGCTATTCCTTTCGAGAGTGCGATCGCGGCTGTAAGCAGGGGTGTATTTGAAAGGGAAATTCCTTGCAAGTCAATTGAGGCACAAACAATTTCCCAACAAACGTTCAAAGCTTCCGTGCAATTACTTGAATGTTCTCACTCCTGTTTGCAGCTTGCCTGTAAAATCACTTTACGACAATTAACCCTCGTAAGACCTAACTAACAGTAGAGTTTTCAGCTAACAAAAAGACCAGCGTACAGCCAGTCTTCAGACGGGGGAATGACCCGAACTTTCGGCTAGGTATCGCCCGCAGCCAGGGCCTACACATTGGTCACCAGTTAAGCTAAAAACACTTTGGTCAATGGGTAGAATTACTCTAAAGTATCGAAGTAGCAACTTAAAATGTGGTGCGATTTGTTCAATGAGGTGGGTAAAACATTTACGACACCTGCAAGGATTGCTATATAGTTTGATTTTTGATAAAATTAGTGAACCAACCCCAGTGCAACAAAAGGTTCTAGTTTTGCTTGTGTTTCTCTAACTTATACGCAGTAAACCGGGCGCCCGAATCTTTCTTTAAAAAGCTTACTCTACACTGAATATACCTTTTATCTATTGGGGAAGTTCAGTGTAATTGGTGATTGGTAATTGTAGGTTGGGTAGAACTAAGGAATGAGAATTAAATAACTTACAATGCGTGATGGTTCTTGTGGGATGGGCGTCCCGCCCGTCCAGAAAGGGCGGGACGCCCGCCCGTCCAGAAAGGGCGGGCGTCCCGCCCAACCCACAAACTTGTGTAAATTATTTAATTCGCGATCCTAAGAGAAACCGCACCTACAATTACTATTAACAGTCAATCGATTTTAGATTAAAGAATTGAAGCATTGACCCCACGGATAAATTCGGGGGCTTGCTTATCGGATACAGGTTTTTGATTTCTCCGTCCTGAGTCTGCAAAGGAATGAATCACGTGGCGGGTATCCTGGATGCTTTCGGTCAAAATCAACAGTCAAAAGTTAACAGTCAACAGTTAATTGTTAACCGTTGACTGTTAAACTGAATGCCTGTGCCGAACTCGCTAGAAACGGCGGGAATGGCTGTTCATTCTTTGGATTTAGAACTTTTGGAAAGCTTACCTTCAAAAGGTTGAACTCCACTATTGGGATAGTTGTCATCGCTGGGGCTAAAAATCCGCACCGCTGCTTCCGAAACGTAACGCATCGCGTTTGCCAAAGATTTAGAAAGATTCATAGAATCTGCCTCTCTTGTCTGAGTTCTGATACTTTTAATATTACTCAGATTTTTGGGCGGTGGATGACTTTAGCAATATTTATTTGAATTACTTATTGGTCTGCAACAATGAAGCAAGCTGAAGCTTGGAGAAATTACGCATTTTTGGACGATCGACCTTTTGGTGGTAGATTTTTCCTTGCTCAACTCAAGCAGTCGCGATCGCCCTCCCGACGCTTAGAAACCGCGTTGTCTAACTCTATTCAAGGGCTGCAACGAAATATTTTCGCAAAAAACCCGCAACGCTTGAGTGTTTATGCTTAATTCCTGAGTTGGTTAAATTAAGTATTTATATGGGTTTTACCATAATATTACTCTCCAAATTAACCGAAATCCGCTATTAAAGGGCATAATCAGCGAATTTTTCCGACAAATATCTGCAATCTTTATCAAAAGTTTACAAAAAGATATGGTATTTGTCACTATAATTAAGAAAAAGAAGTTTGTCCGGGGTTTTTCTTATGGAAACTGCGACAGAAAGCCTGCAGCTCACAGGTTTTGAAGAAATCTTAGAAGACCGGGAACTGACGGTTTCCTCAGCAGATTACAGCCTTTTGACCGATCTCTACCAGCTAACGATGGCCGCTTGTTATGTCGGGGAAGGGCTCGACGGGCGGGCCGCGAGTTTTGAGTTGTTCGCGCGCAGGCTGCCAGAGGGTTTTGGCTACGCGATCGCGATGGGTTTGGCTCAAGTTATCGATTATTTGGAAAAATTTCGGTTTTCGCCGGCGCAAATTCAGGCTTTGCAGTCCACTGGGATTTTTGCTGGCGCCCCGGAACGATTTTGGACTTTACTCGCCACAGCCCGCTTTACTGGCGATGTTTGGGCGGTGCCGGAGGGGACGGCGGTGTTTGCCAACGAGCCTCTGCTGCGAATTGAGGCTCCTCTGTGGCAGGCTCAGTTAGTGGAAACTTATTTATTGAATGCCATAAATTATCAAACTTTGATTGCGACGCGGGCAGCGCGGCTGCGCGATGTGGCGGGCCCGGAGGCTAAATTGCTAGAATTCGGGACGCGGAGGGCTTTTGGGCCTCAAGCTGCTGTATGGGCTGCTAGGGCTGCCCTGGCTGCGGGGTTCGACGGAACTTCTAATGTTTTGGCTGCTTTGAAGTTAGGCAGCAAACCTGTAGGTACGATCGCCCATGCTTTGGTAATGGCTGTTGCCGCCCTCGAAGGCAGCGAGAATCAGGCGTTTGCAGCTTTTCACCGCTATTTTCCGGGGGCGCCACTGCTGATAGATACTTACGATACTGTGGCGGCGGCGCGGATGTTGGCCGATCGAGTAAACAGCGGTGAAATGCAGTTGGAAGGCGTGCGGCTGGATTCGGGCGATTTGGCGGTGCTGTCTCGGGAAGTTCGATCGATCCTGCCTGGGGTTCCAATTTTTGCTAGTGGCGATTTGGACGATCGAGAAATTGCTAAATTAAAAAGTAGCGGCGCTTGCATTGACGGTTACGGTTTGGGAACGAAGTTGGTCAGCGGTTCCCCTGTGAACGGTGTTTATAAGTTGGTGGAAATTGACGGAATTCCGGTGATGAAAGAGGCAAGCGGCAAGGTAACATATCCAGGAAGAAAGCAAATTTTTAGACATATTGAAAATGGACACATTCTCGGAGATTGTTTGGGATTGTCAGGAGAAACTATTCACAATTGCGATTCTTACTTACCATTAATGGAGTTGGTTGTAAAGGACGGCACACGAGTGCAGAACCAGGAAAGTTTGGACGATATCGCCAAACGAACTGCTGCTTCTGTCGCCAGTCTGCGCCCCGAAACTCGCCAACTTGACAACCCGATTTCGCCGCCTGTGGAAATTTCTACAGATTTGCAGAGTCTCACCCAAAAAACGAAAAAGAGTCAATCGATTTTAGATTTTAGATTTTAGATTTTAGATTGAAGTCAGTAGTCAGTAGTCAGTAGTCAACAATCAACAGTCAACAGTCAACAGTCAACAATTACCGATTACCTATGCAGAAGATTGCTCTTTTTGGAACCAGTGCCGATCCGCCCACAGCAGGACACAAAACAATTCTGAGTTGGCTTTCCCAACATTTTGATTGGGTAGCAGTTTGGGCTTCGGACAATCCTTTTAAGTCGCACCAAACTTCTCTAGAACACCGATCGGCAATGCTGCTGTTAATGATTCAAGAAATTAATTCGCCCAGACACAATCTTTGCTTGCATCCAGAACTCAGCAGTCCGAGGACGGTGGAAACTGTGGAACAAGCAAGATTGCTGTGGCAGGATGCAGATTTGACACTGGTAATAGGTTCTGACTTGGTGGGGCAACTGTCTCGCTGGTACAAATTTGAACAATTGTTAAAACAAGTGGACTTGCTGATAGTACCGCGACCGGGTTATCCGTCAGAACAATTAGATTTGTGGCAGTTGAGGCGCATGGGTGCAGAGGTGGCGATCGCATCTTTGAATGGTCCCAATGTTTCTTCTACCTTCTATCGGGAAACAGGAGACACCCAAGCCCTGACTCCGACCATCGAAGATTACATCAATAGGGAGCATTTGTACGCATGGCACGAGGCACGAAAAAGAGCGAAGGTTGCTCATTAGCTGACTTTAAAGTAGGAGTAGATAATGTGATTTTTTCCGTCGATGCCGTGCAGAACCGCTTGTTGGTACTGTTGGTAATGCGGCAAGACGAACCGTTTATGGATTCTTGGAGTCTTCCTGGTACTTTGGTGCGGGACGGAGAGTCTCTTGAAAATGCGGCTTACCGAATTTTGTCTGAGAAAATTCGGGTAAAAAATTTGTATCTGGAGCAATTGTATACTTTCGGAGAACCGGGGCGCGATCCTCGGGAAATTACCAGGGGCGATCGTTATCTTTCGGTGAGTTATTTTGCTTTGGTTCGCTTTGAGGAAGCTGAGTTAATTGCTGGGAGTGTAGTGGCGGGTGTGGGCCACCGCGTCGGCGGCATTGCTTGGTATCCCGTGCAACAAGTTCCTAAGCTGGCCTTCGATCACAATCAAATTCTCGAATACGGATACCGGCGACTGCGTAACAAACTTGAATACAGTCCGGTAGCTTTTGAAGTTTTGCCGGATGTTTTTACTTTGAGCGATTTGTATCAGCTTTATACAACTATTTTGGGGGAAAGTTTTTCGGATTATTCTAATTTTAGATCTCGATTGTTAAAATTGGGTTTTTTGTGCGATACCGGTGTTAAGGTTTCGCGGGGGGCTGGCCGCCCTGCTAGTTTGTACCGCTTTGATGCGGCCGCTTTTGCTCCTTTAAAAAATAAGCCGTTGGTTTTTATTTAGCTGTTACTTAGATGACATTCGGGGATCAATTTAGTAACATTAGAATAGAAGCTATTAAGGAGTGCAGACGATGAAAGACCCTGATGAATGCGCTAATATTCACGAAGTTCGGGAGGAAATTGATATCATCGATCGAGAAGTGATCGAGGCTTTGAGCAAGAGATTTCAATACGTCATCGCGGCCGCAAGGTTCAAAACGAGTGAAGCTAGCGTTAAATCGTTCGATCGCTTTCACGATATGTTACAGCAGCGGCGCGAGTGGGCTCAAGAATCGGGTTTGAATCCTGATGTGGTTGAAAATATTTACCGGGATTTGGTAAATTATTATATTGAAGAAGAGTTGAAACATTACAAATCCAAGTAATCTTTCGCTACATTCAAATCTAGGACTATAGGAAAGTGAGTCCGCGCGGGCGGACTGTTAGCAATATTTATTAGGTGATTTGGTGAGATGAAAATTGCGATCGCACAACTCAATCCTACTATTGGTGATATCTTGGGCAACTCCAACCTAATTCTGGAGGCTGCGAAAAAAGCTGATGTTGAGGGCGCAAACTTATTGCTAACACCGGAACTTTCCCTGATCGGTTATCCGCCGCGCGATTTGTTAATCAATCCGAGTTTCATTGCAGATGCAGGTGCACAGTTGCTGCAACTGGCGCAAGCTTTGCCGCCGGAGTTGGCAGTCATAGCAGGCACTGCCTTACCTAATGCTAATGCTGTTAAACTCGGCGGAAAATCCTTGTTTAATAGCGCTGTTTTGTTGCAAAATGGCGTGGTCAAACAAGTTTTTCATAAACGCTTGTTGCCTACTTATGATGTATTTGATGAAGATAGATATTTTGAACCGGGAGAAAACAGCAATTACTTTACTATTGGCAAAGTCAAAATCGGCGTTACAATTTGTGAAGATTTGTGGAACAATGAGGAGTTTTGGGGTAAACGCAGTTACGCGGGCGATCCTGTTTCCGATTTGGCAAAATTGGGTGTAGATTTAGTGGTGAATTTGTCGGCATCGCCTTATTCTGCGGGAAAGCGGGGAGTGCGATCGGCGATGTTGCAGCACAGCGTCATCCGCTGCGGGAAACCGATTATTTACGCTAATCAGGTAGGGGGAAATGACGATATTATTTTTGACGGCAGCAGTTTTGCTGTGAATCGAAAGGGTGATTTAATTCAGGTATTGGCTTCTTTTGAAACTGATTTTGTGGTGCTGGAATATGACCCAGCTAAACAAGATTTAGTTGGCAGCGGGAACGGGCAATATGCCCGTTCCACAACTGATTTGGGATTATGTGAAGGACGACAAAAACTAGGTTCGATCGGCAGTGGCGTTGGCAGTGGCGGGAACGGGCAAGATGCCCGTTCCACAACTGATTTGAGTTTTCATCCGGCAGAGGGAGATGCAGAAATTTGGGCTGCTTTGGTTTTGGGAGTGCGAGATTATGTTCGCAAGTGCGGTTTTTCTAAGGTTGTACTCGGTTTGAGTGGCGGGATAGATTCGGCTTTGGTGGCGGCGATCGCCAGTTGCGCGATCGGGCCCGAAAATGTTCTAGGGGTGTTGATGCCTTCTCCTTACAGTTCGGATCATTCTGTTAACGATGCTTTGGAATTAGCCCGAAATCTGGGCATTGCGATCGAAATGTTGCCGATCGGCGATTTGATGGAAACTTACGATCGCACTCTCGCCAATTTGTTTGTCAATACAACTTTCGGGATTGCTGAGGAAAATATTCAATCGCGGATTCGAGGCAATCTGTTGATGGCAATTTCTAACAAGTTCGGACATTTGCTGCTTTCGACGGGCAATAAGTCGGAAATGGCGGTGGGTTACTGCACTCTCTACGGCGATATGAATGGGGGATTGGCGGTGATTTCCGATGTGCCGAAAACTCGCGTTTATTCGCTTTGTCGGTGGCTAAATTCTGGCGGATATGTAGGGGCGGTGCCCCCGTGCCCGCCCCAGGGAAAGGAAATTATTCCGGTTAATATTATTAATAAACCGCCGAGTGCTGAACTGAAACCGGGGCAAATTGACCAAGATTCTTTGCCGGATTACGATGTTTTGGATGACATCTTGCAGCGGTTGATCGAACATCACGAATCGGTTCAACAAATTGTCGCTGCAGGACACGATGAAGCGGTGGTTAAACGTGTAGTAAAATTAGTGAGGCAAGCGGAGTTTAAACGGCGGCAAGCAGCCCCGGGTTTGAAAATTAGCGATCGAGCTTTTGGTACCGGTTGGCGGATGCCGATCGCCAAATCTTCCTTTTATTAAACGCATCATTAAACGCAAAATGGTTAACATCGACGGTACTTCCGGCTTCGATTTTCTCGCGGGAACTCTCAGCAACGATACCATTAGAGGATTTGCAGGTAATGATACTATTCAAGGTTTGGGGGGAAATGACCGAGTTTTTGGCGATCGGGAAAATGACTTGCTAGCAGGAAATGAAGGCGCTGATACGCTGTCTGGCGGGCAGGGAAGCGATACAATCTATGCAGGACAAGGTGAAGATGCGATTTTTGGCGATCGGGGTCACGATTTGCTAATAGGTGGCGAAGGCAGGGATATCTTGACAGGAGGCGCGGGGGAGGATTTATTTGTGATGGAAAAAACATCCGCCGCATCTACTATTAGTCAAGCCGATATAATTACAGATTTTGGCAACGGCAATGATAAAATTGTCTTGACCGAAGGCATGAAGTTTAGCGATTTAGAGCTTTCTGTTACCGATAACCAAACTATTATGAAAGATAAAAACTCTGGTAATTATTTAGGAGTTGTTCCGGGAAATTCTAATCTGACTGAATCCCACTTTATGTCGCTGTTTGCCGGGATAGATATGGGTCAGCTTTTGCCAATTTCTGTTAACACGATTATAGCCGATCGCGCGATCGGACTGGAAGTGGCGCAAACTCCCCAAGAACAAGCCACAGGTTTAATGTTTCGCACAGAATTGCCAGACGACAGAGGAATGCTTTTCCCCATCGAACCCGCGCGAAACGTGCGTTTTTGGATGAAAAACGTGTTTATTGAGCTCGATATGGTTTTTCTGCGGGAAGGCGTCGTGCAGGCGATAATTCCTAACGTACCGCCGTGTTTGAGCGAAACCTGCCCCAACTACGGCCCGGATGTTCCCGTTGACGGAGTTATTGAACTCAAAGGCGGAAGGGCGGCCCAATTGGGACTCAAAATTGGCGATCGGATTCCCAATTTACCCTAAAAAGGTAGATGATATCATGTCTGTTTGATTCGGACTTGTATGATATTAAATTTTGTAGGGGCGGGTTCACAAACAATAATTGCCCATAATCTACAATATAATAAACCCGCCCCCGCCCATACTACCAGACATGATATGATTTTATCGCAGCATTCAACATTTGTGCATCCCATGAATCCTATTGAATTAAAAATAATCCCCCATCAAACTCAAGACGGTTTAGCTTACCAACATTTGCGCTTGCGAATTACAACTCAAGACGGTATTATCACACCCGATGATTTACAAGGTTTGAAACTTCCTCAAGACGTTCAATTAAGCCAAGGAATTGTCATTGAAGGTAGAGGAGCAATTTGGCTGTACGGGTATTTAGTGCACGAATGTCATCCTGCTGCTTGGGTGGGATGTTACGATCCGCGATTAGAAGGTGCGGTGGTAGTAGCGACGCACAAGCACGAGGTATCTGTTGGACAGGTATTAAAATTGAGTTTACCAAGCGATTAAGACTCTCCTGAGTTTTAGGTGATAATAAATAAAAATAAAACTTCCCGTGGTGGGGGCATATTACCTGCGTTAGCGACACGCTAACACTAATGTTTCCACCACAAATCCAGGAGAGTCGCGATTAAATTAGAGCGTTTTGAGTGAATAGTCCAGACTATTGTGCACCAGACTATCCAGCTATGAATGCCGATCGCGGCAGAATTGCTGTGGGAGGAATTGATATAAATGGCAGGAGAGATAAATTCTCTAACCGTGCAGGTTCCACACCTGTGGATGAGGTAGTTGCACCTCGACTAGATATCTTTTCTACAACTCGCTATCACACCTACGAAACCTAATATCTCACCTTTACTCAAAGAACACGATCGCGAATTACGCACTCCGACAGAGAAACCGGGTTTTTTACCGAATCTGCGAGTCACAACGCAGTATTTTCCTAAAAAACCCGGTTTCTGAACCCCCGTGCAAAAGCCCTAGCAAAAAATGGTTTGACGCGCAATATACTGTTGTTAGCTTTTAGTTATTAATTATGGCAAATTACAGAACTGTATTGTTGTTCAATAGTCTAACTTTAGTGCTAGTTGGGCTAGTGACGGCGTGTCTGAGTTTGTTCGGTTCTTCAGTAAAAGGGTTATTTTTGCCGCCTTGTTCTGCCACGTATCCGGGTGCAGGTTTCTTTTTTTTGGCGTTTCAAATGTTATTTTATTTATCGGTAATGGTGTGCGCTTTTACCTTTGGATTGCTGAGAATTATTCAACCCGATCGCCCAGAAAATCGATTTATTTTATATTCGGCACTGTTTGCAGGTTGCTTTCTGTTCAATGAAGTTTTTCGCACCCACGTTCATCTGGGACGTGCGGGTTTTCCGAAAGTGACAATTGTCATATTTTACGCTGTGCTGGCAATTGCATACGGATTAGCTTTTCGGAGACAAATTCGCTCGACTCCCTATGCTTTACTGCTGAGTGGCGTGGGTTTGTTATTTGTTGCCTTTTTTGCAGAAGCGCTGCCTTTGAAAAACGAGATAATTTCGAGCTTGCTGGAGGGAATACCGAAGCTGTTGAGCGGGATTAATATTGCACTTTATTTTTGGTTTTTGTGTCAGGGTTTGATAGTGCGATCGCTCAATTTTTCTAACAGGAAATCACATCCCGAATGAAGTAAGATGAAGATTTGCCGTTGGGTGGGGGCGGGTTTTTGAGATTGTCGGTTTTTGGCAAATATTGTTGGTAAAACCCGCCCCTACATGATTGTATAATCGGTTAAAACTGAGATATTGCACCCTTTTCAATTAATTGTTTAGGAACAGGCAAGATGCCTGTTCCACAAGAAAATTTATATGTTGTGGAACAGGCATCTTGCCTGTTGCTGAAAATGGTGCCTGTTCCACAAGAAAATTTATATGTTGTGGAACAGGCATCTTGCCTGTTGCTGACAATGGTGCAAAATATCAGTTAAAACAAAAAGTATCGCTGCGCCATTGGCAAAACTGTTGCCGGTTCGCAAGTTAACAATTCCCCATCCGCCCTGACTTCATAAGTTTCTGGATCGACTTCCATTTGTGGCAAATAATCGTTGAGTTTCATGTCTCTTTTGGTAATTTGTCTGGTGCCGGAAACTGCTACCGTGGGCTTTTGCAAACCGAGCTGTGCGGCAATATCTCGATCGCGCGCAGCTTGGGAAACAAACGTCAGACAAGTCGCCCCAATCGCACCGCCAAAACTGCCAAACATCGGCCTCATATGCACCGGTTGCGGCGTCGGAATGCTGGCGTTAGCATCTCCCATCTGCCCGTAGGCGATCGCCCCTCCTTTAATTACCAGTTCCGGTTTCACCCCAAAAAAAGCCGGCCGCCACAAACACAAATCCGCCAATTTCCCCTCTTCCACCGAACCGACATACTGACTAATTCCGTGAGTTATTGCCGGATTAATTGTATATTTCGCAATGTACCGCTTCACCCGAAAATTGTCATTCATCCCCTCTGTTCCCCCCCCTTGGTAAGGGGGGGTTATCCCTCTTGTTTCCCCCCCTTGGTAAGGGGGGGTTAGGGGGGGTAAATTCCCCCTTTGAACCTTCATTTTATGTGCCGTTTGCCAAGTCCGAATAATCACCTCTCCAACTCTTCCCATCGCCTGAGAATCAGAAGAAATCATACTAAACGCACCTAAATCGTGCAAAATATCCTCAGCAGCAATAGTTTCCCTTCTAATTCTCGATTCAGCAAAAGCCACATCTTCAGGAATGCCTCGATCCAAATGGTGGCAAACCATCAACATATCTAAATGTTCTTCTAAAGTATTGACAGTGTAAGGGCGAGTCGGGTTAGTTGACGAGGGCAAAACATTAGCTTGTCCGCACACTTTAATAATATCCGGTGCGTGTCCGCCGCCAGCACCTTCGGTGTGGTAAGTGTGAATAGCGCGATTTTTAAATGCGGCAATTGTAGCTTCCACAAATCCCGCTTCATTGAGAGTATCGGTGTGAATTGCAACTTGCACGTCGTACTCGTCAGCTACACTCAAACAAGTGTCGATCGTTGCTGGTGTAGTTCCCCAATCTTCGTGGAGTTTCAAACCCATTGCACCGGCAAAGATTTGTTCAACTAATCCTTGAGGTTGACTGCTATTTCCTTTACCTAAAAACCCTAGATTTACGGGGAAAGCGTCAGCAGCTTGCAGCATTCGGTACATATGCCAAGGCCCCGGAGTGCAAGTTGTGGCGTTTGTACCCGTTGCGGGGCCAGTGCCGCCGCCGATCATTGTCGTGATTCCAGAGGCGATCGCCACTTCAATTTGCTGCGGACAAATAAAGTGAATGTGAGTGTCAATTCCCCCGGCAGTCAGAATCATTCCTTCACCGGCAATTACTTCAGTACCAGGCCCGATAATAATATCTACCCTATCTTGAATGTAAGGATTTCCGGCTTTACCAATTTTGTAAATTTTCCCGTTTTGAATCCCAACATCTGCTTTAACAATTCCCCACCAGTCTAATATTAAAGCATTAGTAATCACCGTGTCAACAGCTCCGTCTGCATTAGAAATAGGCGACTGTCCCATGCCGTCGCGAATGACTTTGCCACCGCCAAATTTAACTTCATCCCCGTAGGTTGTGAAGTCTTTTTCAACTTCTATGAATAATTCTGTATCGGCTAACCGGACGCGATCGCCCACAGTCGGCCCGAAGGTTTCCGCGTAGGCGCGGCGATCCATTCTGTAACTCATTTTAATGCACTCCTAATCAGATTTCCTAGAATTTTTGTCATTGCCCAAATACTTGAGTATACATTAATTTATGCTAAAAGCCTTCTGTGTGTATACCTTCTATAAACTCAACAAATGGTTTGAAACATTGAGTACATTTCTCGGCAATTTCTTGATACGAAGTCTTCCCTAGTATCAATTTTGCATCCACTTTTTTATTGTATCCTTTGCCAGCATCTCGGAAAAGTTGCTCTACAATTTTCGAGGGGGGGCGATCGTGATTTTGGTCTTCTACTGGTATTGTCCAGGTGACAGCTAGAGAAGTAACTCCTAGTTTACCTCGTAATGCAGATTCAGCCGCCAAAATCAAAGCTTCCATTTCGTATTTAAAACAAAAAACTTTGAAGCGTTCTTTGAGACGTTCATCCTGAATACCTTTCTTTTGTAATGCTTGATAAAAATTCTCCCTAATTCCAGCTTTTAGCTGTTGAAAAGTCTCATGGGGAAACCCTTTATTCTTAGGATATAAGTCTGGCAACAGAATTACAATTGAATTCGGAGTCCTGCAAAGAATATTAACAGCTTTTATTGGAGCATTCAGCAGCAACTCTTTTTTAGCGTCACCTCCTCTATCATTGTTCTCTCCTTTGATTGGAAAAAACTCTATACTGACACCTTCTTCAGATTTTTGGTCAATCAAATTTACTAACAATGCTTCCATTGCATTTTTATCTGATGGCCCTTCTACATAGATAATTACCCTCATGGTAGAAGCTCCAATTCATCACTGCGGTGGAGTTTTTCAATTTCCTCTGTCCCAAAGTCATCAACCATATCTGTTAAAACTTTGGAATTACCAGGTTTAATAAACTTTGATTCTCCATTCTCCTTTCGCATCACAGCAATTTGGGAAATATCAAATTGGGTTAAAAAATAAGAAGAATGAGTAGCCAAAAGAACCTGAGTGCGTTCAGCAGCTTTTTCAAACAATCCTGCTAAAAGAGGGAGTGTCCGAGGATGAACACCTTGATCCGGCTCATCAATACAAATTAGAGAGGGTGGTTTCGGGTGCAAACAAAGACAAATCCAACAAATTAATCTTAGAATACCATCGGATAAATCCGCAAGACTTAAATCCTGGTTAATCCCCTTTTCCTGCCAAAATGCGATAACTTCTCCAGGCCCGCCGCGAGCTTTTACAGTCAATTTTTTGAATCCTGGAATAACTGATTGTAAATGTTGTTGCAGGTCATCAAAAACGGCGCTATGTTCAGTCCTTAAATAGTGTAATACTGAACTCAAATTGCCTGCATCTTCATCCAACACTGGTTCTTGTTCAATGAGAACAGATTTGCGAATTTTGTGATTAGCAATGTTAAATGAACTGTAAAATTTCCAACCCCCGATATACTCTCGTAGTTTATAGAGAGTTGCTAAATCTGGATTTGTTATTGTCCTGAGTGCGAGTTGATTGCGTTTGGGAAATACGCGATTTGTCTCTGCATATCCTGGTTCGCGATACAAACCTTCAGTACCTTTAATATCCATGAACAAATGTTGAGATGACTCCACTCGCTCGAAAGAAATTTGCGGATTGCTTCTCGGCCCCATGAGTTCTCCTTGATAGGAGATATTAGACTCACCTGTATCAATTTTAAGCTCCCATTCAAACTTTTCTGAGCCGGTAATATGGAAAATCTGTTGACCGATAGAACCCTTAATAATTTCGTTAGGAATCTCGCTTTCCATACTGTCGGTCAAAAATTTTAGAAACTCAAACAGGCTTGATTTCCCAGAACCATTAGCTCCCACAATAATTTCTAGTGGTTCCAATGGAGCAGTAAAATCTCGGAATGGTCTATAACCCTGAATTTTGATTGAGGTTATTCGGGAGTGCGGTGTCATTTCGCTACCTGTCGTTTTAGTAATATTGTTGATAATACAGGACTTACGCACGGCTGCCAAAAACCAGGTTTTTCTGTCAATATCTATCGCATAGATGCACAATTTTTCTCAGAAACTGGGTTTTTCGCGTAAGTCCTATAATAGTCTAATTGTCTCTCATCCATCTAACATACCATTCACTTTTCCATTAAAGCCGTAGACTTGACGACTACCAACAAACGGCACTAATTGAACTTCCCTTTCATCTCCCGGTTCAAACCTGACTGCTGTACCTGCGGGGATATCCAACCGCATTCCTTTGGCTTGTTCTCGATTAAACTCTAAGGCTTCGTTGGCCTCATAAAAGTGATAGTGGGAACCGATTTGAATGGGTCGATCGCCTTTATTTCCTACAAGCAACCGCAGCGTTGGGCGATCGGCATTTAATTCTATTTCGCCTGCTGAAACAATCATTTCTCCTGGAATCATTTTTTCCTCCTCTGAGTCTCTGTGGTTAATTTTTTAACGGATCGGATCGTGCACTGTTACCAACTTAGTTCCGTCGGGAAAAGTCGCCTCCACCTGGACTTCATGCACCATTTCTGCTATCCCTTCCATCACATCTTCCCGCGTCAGGAGAGTTGTTCCATAACTCATTAAATCGGCGACGGTGAGGCCATCTCTTGCTCCTTCTAAAATGGCGGCGGAAATGTAAGCTAGCGCTTCTGGATAGTTTAATTTTAAACCTCTTTGTTTGCGGCGCTCTGCTACCAGGGCGGCGGTGAAAATCAGCAGTTTGTCTTTTTCTTGGGGGGTGAGTTGCATTTTTATTCTTGTAAGTGCGATCGCATTATTTGGTTATGATATCGTTTACGGTTGTTGCTGAATGATTAAGAATGATTAAACCGCAGAGGGCGCAGAGGGCGCAGAGTCAGAGAAGAGAGAGATGAATAATCTAATTAGGAGGGCAACTATAGATTGAAACTCAAAGATCATCCTATTTTATCCAAACTCTGGGCAAACAGCAAGGGCGTTCTGAAAAAGATAAGCGCAGCAAGTGCCAAATGTTGACAAACCAGTCTCTAGCTGCGGTGGTGGATGTACCGCGATATCGGCACAGCAAACCGTTAGGAATACGAGTCACGCCGACGGTGGAATTACCAGGATAAATTGTTGCCTCACATGGCAAATTTCGCACTTTTTCCACGATTTCTGTGGTTACGGGTTCGCCTACCCAAGCGAGGGTGGCGACTACGGGTTTTCCTGCGAGGCCGTGAGGACTTTCGAGCATTTTTTCTCCACCTTTGAGCAATTGTCTGTCAATCCATAAAGGGCTGTTTTGTTGCCAGATTTCGGTGTGCGAGATCCATTCTCCAGACAAGAACTTTTCGCCCCTAGCACTGCGTCCAAATCTGGTAATTTCCCACAGTAAAATCCTCGCTGTTGGTGCTAATTCTACCCGCAAATTTTGCCGATATATTGCGCCGTCAAAAACTATTGTTTCTTGTGGCAGCCATTCTAAATTAGCACCGGGTTCTAGTTTGATGTCAATATTTTGTTGTGATTCTAGTCCGCTGCTACGATATATTTTACCAGCGGCGGCGCTGGTAATCAAGGCTTTGGCGTTGGGTTGGAGGTGAAAATGGCTGGAAAGTCGATCGCCCCCGACAACTCCACCAGCCGTGTGCAAGATGACGCTGTGACAAATCTCTTTACCTTCAGGATAAAACGGGCGCTGCACCTTTAGGGGCGCTTGCATTTGATTGTGAATGATTTGAGTTGAGCCGCTGCGGTTAGCGTAGACTAAATCCAGGCTGCCGTGCCATCCATTTTCAACTTGATCTATATGTTGTTTGGTCAAATTTTCCGTCACTAATTTTTAAATTTAAAAACATTCCCAATCAAAAACATACCACGACTGCGGCGCTTCCCTGCAATTAGTTAAATAATGATAATCGTTCTCTGAAATATTTTTGGTTTCTGCACTTATTAGTATAAGAATTTACATTTATCAACCATCAGATCGGCGAAGATGCGCGTACCATGTAAAAATCAGTAACTAGAGGAGTGCAGAATATGCCTCAAGTTCTCTTCAAAGTTGATTTGACCAAACCGATGTCAGAACAGGAATTAGTCGGTCACAATCGCTGGCATCCAGATATTCCAGCAGTAGTTTCCGTCAATCCCGGCGATGTATTTCGCATCGAGTGCAAAGACTGGACAGACGGACAAATTAAAAATGACGACAATCCCGACGACATTCGCGATGTAGACTTAACAGTAGTTCACGTTTTGAGCGGGCCAATTTACGTTAACGGCGCGCAGCCGGGGGATATTCTAGTAGTCGATATCCTCGATATCGGGGCTTTGCAAGGGGACGAATGGGGTTTTACGGGAATTTTTGCTAAAGAAAACGGCGGCGGTTTCTTAACCGAACATTTTCCGACTGCTGCTAAAGCAATTTGGGATTTTCAGGGAATTTATACCGCTTCCCGACACATACCAAAAGTCAGGTTTGCTGGGATTACTCATCCGGGTTTAATCGGCTGCGCTCCTTCTCAGGAATTGTTGAATAAATGGAACAAACGGGAAGCGGAATTAGTAGCAACAAATCCCGATCGAGTGCCGCCTTTAGCAGCGCTGCCGAACTCCAAAAATGCAATTTTGGGCTCGCTGCAAGGGGCAGAATTCGATCGAGTGGCGGCAGAAGCGGCGCGCACTGTTCCTCCCCGCGAACACGGCGGCAATTGCGATATTAAAAACCTGTCGCGGGGTTCGAGAATTTATTTCCCGGTTTATGTCGAAGGCGCGAAACTTTCGATGGGAGATATTCACTTTTCTCAAGGAGACGGGGAGATTTCATTCTGCGGGGCAATTGAAATGTCGGGCTACATCGACCTCCACGTTGATATTATCAAAGGTGGCATGGATAAATACGCGATGGTCAACCCGATTTTCAAACCAGGGCCGGTGGAACCCCGCTATTCTGAGTACCTCGTTTTTGAAGGGATTTCTGTTGATGAATTTACGGGTCAGCAGTATTATATGGATGCCCACGTTGCTTATCGACGAGCTTGTTTGAATGCGATCGAATATTTGAAAAAGTTTGGTTTTACCGGAGAACAAGCGTATTTGCTGTTAAGCTGTGCTCCTGTGGAGGGTCGCATCAGCGGCATTGTGGATATTCCCAATGCTTGCTGCACGATTGCTTTACCGACAGAAATTTTCCAGATGGATATTCTGCCGTCTTAATTAGTAGGGCGGGCCGGGCCAGTCAAGGGGGTGTGAACTTAAGACTAAAGCCCTCTGTATCTCTCGCTTTTATCCGAGTCTAGATCCCCCTAAATCCCCCTTAAAAAGGGGGACTTTGAGCGCTCTTCTCCCCCCCTTTTTAAGGGGGGCTAGGGGGGATCTAGAGGAATGTGACTCAGACAGCAGACTGATACTAACTTTGACCTTAAGTTGAACTTAAATTAACACAAATGCGCGGCCCGCCCTAGTCATTGCATCCAAATTTACCCTCAAAAATTGATATGCCTCTATACGATTTTAAGTGTGAAACTTGCGGCATTTTTGATAAGTGGCGCCCTCTTGCAGAATCAGATACACCGGTGCTTTGCCCGAATTGCGAAACTGTTGCTAAACGCATCTTTTCGCCGCCGATGATTTTAACGGGAAAGCTGCGGTTGAAAGGTCAAGAAAATCGGGAACCGGAGGTAGTTAAGCGTTCTGAGCAACCTAAACCGCAGCGGAATCGCGAACACCGAGGGGGACGACCTTGGATGATCGGTCACTGATCCAGTTTGATATTCCGACAGTCCGATAGTCCGGCAGGGAATGAATTCCCTGCCTCAAAGCGAAAGTCCTCTTAAGAGGACTGTAAAGTTAGTATTTGCTTGCTGTGCGTAAGTCCTGTATTTCAGTCGGTTTCAACCGACTTTTGCTATTAGACAGGGACTTCAGTCCCTGGCGGGCCTGGCGGGCCTGGCGGGCAAAGGAAGTATGAATCAATTCTACTCTCTTTAAAAAAGGCTAGGGAGTATCGAAATTTTAAGCGATCGCTGCGTAACTTCTAACCAGATTATACTAATTAATATGCTTTTTAAATTATCCTCCCATGCCAGCCACCCCTGAAAGCCTCCAGAAATTCGTCACCTACTGCCAGCAACACATTACAGGGGATGAAAAAGGACAAGCACAAGTATTTTTAGACCGCTTCTTTCGGGCTTTCGGCCACGAGGGGGCATTAGAAGCTGGCGCAACCTATGAGGAACGCATAGAAAAAAGCAGCAAAAAAGGTCAAATGGGATTTGCTGATTTGGTGTGGAAAAAGCACGTTTTGATTGAAATGAAAAAACGCGGTGAAGATTTGACTAAAAGAGAACACCGCACCCAAACAGAACGCTATTATATTCGCCTCAAAAAAGACGATCGCCCGCGCTACGTGATGATGTGCAATTTTGACGAGTTTCACATTTACGATTTCGACCTTCAGCCGGATCAGCCTGTAGACATTATATCCCTAAAGCAATTGCCCGCGCGATCGCCCGCTTTTGCCTTCATGGAATCTACTAGCCGCCGCCCCATATTCAAAAACAACCAAGTCGAGATTACCGAAAAAGCTGCTAGCAGAATGGGGATGCTGCTGGAAATGCTAATCGAGCGCGGCCAAGAGCGCAAATTTGCTAAATTTAATCAGTTTCAAGCACAGCGATTTGTGTTGCAGTGCGTCTTAGCAATGTTTGCCGAAGATAGGGGACTTTTGCCGCCGGCACTCTTTACTCGCTGCGTCAAAGATTGTCTGGAAGGAGCAAGTTCTTACGATGTCTTGGGCGGCTTATTTCAAGCAATGAATCAGCCGGGAGTCACGCCGGAAGGACGTTATGAAGGAGTCGAGTATTTCAACGGCGGATTATTTTCGGAAATACACCCCATTGAACTGCAACAGGGAGAGTTGAAAATATTAGAAGTTTGTGCAGAACAAAACTGGAGTCAGGTACGCCCTTCTATTTTTGGCAATATCTTTGAATCGGCTTTGAAAACAGATAAAAAACAGCGCCGCGCTTACGGGATTCACTTTACTACTGAGGGAGACATTCGCCGCATTGTTCTGCCCACAATTAGCTATTACTGGGAAGAGCGAATTAACGCTGCAAATACCGTAGCCAAACTGCAAAATCTGCACCAAGAATTAGGTCGCTATCGCGTCCTAGATCCGGCTTGCGGTTCGGGTAATTTTCTGTATGTAGCTTATCAGGAACTTAAGCAAGTTGAAAAGTTACTTTTAGATAAGCTAAACGAGTTCGACGGTACAAGAGGTTATATGAATTTAGTCACGCCGCAGCAATTTTACGGCATGGATATTAACTCGTTTGCGGTAGAGTTGGCGCGGGTGACGTTGATGATTGGCCGCAAGGTGGCGATCGATAATTTGGGATTGAAAGAACCTTCTCTGCCTTTAGATACTTTGGATAAAAATATTGTCTGTGCTGATGCTTTATTTACTGATTGGGTGAAGGCTGACGCGATTATCGGCAATCCTCCGTTTTTAGGCGGAAAGCACATGAGGATTGCCCTGGGAGATGAATATATTGACCGCGTGTTTAAACGCTTTCCCGACGTGAAAGATTCGGTGGATTTTTGTGCTTATTGGTTTCGCATAGCTCACAATAATTTAGAACTCAATGGCAGGGCAGGTTTAGTTGCTACTAATTCAATTAGTCAAGGTAAAAGTCGTGCTGCTGCTTTAGATTATGTCGCGCAAAATGGCGGTCACATTTATGCGGCAGTTTCTACTCAGCCTTGGTCGGGGGAAGCTAAGGTTCATGTTAGTTTGATTAACTGGAGCAAGGAAAAGCCGAAACTTTATTATTTAGATAACCTCGCGGTTTCTAGTATCAACTCTTCGCTGCAAGCTACGATTGATGTTTCTCAAGCTGCTAGGTTGTCAGCGAATTTAAATAAATGCTTTCAAGGGGTAATTCCGGTGGGTATGGGATTTATCGTTACTCAAGAACAGGTTAATGATTGGATTAAAGAAGATACTAAAAATCAAGAGGTTCTTAAACTTTTTTCAATGGGTGCAAATCTAGCAAAGAATCCTAACGGTATGCCGGAACGCTGGATTATTGACTTCAATGATATGAGCATTGAAGAAGCGAGTGAATATGTGCTGCCTTTCGAGTATGTAAAAGCTCATGTCAAGCCTGAACGAGATAAAAACCGCAGAGAAGTAACTAAAGTTAATTGGTGGAAATATGGCGAAAAACGACCAGCAATGAGAAAGGCGATCGCCCCTTTATCTCACTACTTTGCAGTTCCAGAGGTATCCAAATGGGCTGTTTTCGTTCCTTGCTCTTGTGAATGGCTGCCCGGAAATAAAACTAAAGTCGTTGTCTCTGATGATTTTTATATTCTCGGCATTCTCTCATCTAAAATTCACCGAATTTGGATGCACGCTCAAAAATCAACTCTCAAAGGAGATATCGCATACACCCACAATACCTGCTTTGAAACTTTCCCATTTCCCCAGACACCGACTCGTAAATCAGTAGAGCAAATTCGGGCAACGGCGGTCGAATTGCATCAATACCGCACTCAACAAATGTCAGCAAAGCAGTGGGGAATTACTCAACTTTACAATAAATTTTTTGAAGAGCCAACAAGTCAACTTTATAAACTTCATGCTAAGCTCGATCGCGAATGTAATGCAGCTTACGGATTTACTGACAGCGACTATATTTTACCAAAAGTGCTGGAATTAAACCGAGAACTGGCAGAAAAAGAAAAACGGGGCGAATCGGTAGTTGGGCCTTGTGTCCCAACTGACTACAAATACTAATCGCTGTTATCAGAAATTTTGTAAATCTGGGTATAATCACATAGATTGTTGATAGAGATCACAAACACTCTAGTCTAAAAAGAGAGATACTAGGGGAAGCGTTGAGTTTTGAGTGAAAGATTTCAAAATTCAAAATTCAACACTCAAAACTGCTTTCGACCTTCAGCATAAGTGCATTCTGCTTTTCTTCGCTCAATTACTCCTGATTAGTTTGGGAGGAACTTCCAATGTTATTATTTAACCACAGTCAGTCCAAGAATAGCAAGGTAGAGCAAGAGCACTATGCTCAAAAACATTTGTTACAAAAATCAACTATTAATATAACTGGGCTAAAGGCAGAATGCAACCGTTTGCGGATCGGTCAAAAGATTAGCTATGGCTATGCTTTAGCTATCGGCATAGCGATTTTGGGAACTGGTGCGGGACTGAGATTGGGAGACTACTTTCGCAAGCAAGCTTTAGTTCAGGTGAATGTTGCTGGGCAGCAGCAGCAAATGTTGCAAAATTTGCAAAATACCGTATTTGAAGCCCGATCGCACGCGGCGAGATTGCCGGCCGTTTTGGGAAACACGGTGTTGCTGCAATACGAACAAGATCGGTTTTTCGGGCAAATCACTCAGGCGAAAATCCTGATTTCAGAAATTGAATCTTTTGCACTAGAAAATCATGATAGACTAGCAACAGAAGAGGCAGCATTGCAGGCTCTCTTGAAGAAATCTGCCCTCGTCATTGATTACTACGCTCAGCTAATTAAATTGCAGTTAAAAGAAGCGGAAGTAGGGAACTTGCCACCCAACAGCATCGAGTCCGCACAGCTACAAATGTTGAGGACTAGCAGCGGCAAAGAGGCGATCGTACTAGATAACCTTGCTCAACGTTTAACTGACCTAATTTCAACAGTAGAACTTCACAAACAGGAAGGAACCCAAGCATTAGAAGAATCTGAAAATTTGCGAAACCGAATTATTCTCGGAAGTATGCTAATTTCAGCACTCATCGCTGTGGCACTGGCGGACAAAACCAGCCGCGCGATCGCCCAACCCCTCGAAACCGTCACTAATGTGGCTCAGCAAGTCACTCGCGAATCAAATTTTAACCTGCAAGTACCAGTCACAACCGACGACGAAATCGGAGTTTTAGCGGTCTCTTTCAATCAATTAATTCAGCGAGTTAGCGAGTATACAAAAGAACTAAAAGAAACTCAATCCCAATTAATTCAAACCGAAAAAATGTCATCTCTCGGTCAAATGGTTGCAGGGATAGCCCACGAAATCAACAATCCTGTCAACTTCATCGGGGGCAACATTGACTATGCCAACCAATACATCAAAGATTTGGTAGATTTGGTAACTCTCTATCAAGAATATTATCCCAACCCACCAGATGCCATTCTAGAGCGCATCGAAGACATTGAACTCGAATTTCTCAGAGAAGATTTACCAAAAACTCTCTCTTCGATGAAAATGGGAGCCGACCGCATTCGCGAAATTGTCGTCTCCATGCGGAATTTTTCGCGATGCGACGACGGAAAAATGAAATCAGCCGACATTCACGAAGGAATTGATAGCACCCTCGTAATTCTCAATCATCGGCTCAAACAAGGTATTCAAGTTATTAAACAATACGGCAAGTTGCCTGCGGTTGAGTGCTATCTGGCCCAACTAAATCAAGTATTTATGAACGTGATAGGCAATGCAATAGATGCGCTGGAAGAGGTGAAAAAGGAAGACAAAGGCTATTCGCCAACGATTTGGGTTAGCACGGAAGTTACGGCCGACAATACTGTCACCGTCAAGATTCGGGATAACGGGCCGGGAATTGCCTCCGCAAGCGTCCAACAGATATTTGACCCATTTTTTACTACAAAGTCGATCGGCAAAGGTACTGGATTAGGATTGGCTATTTCCTATCAAATCCTTGCCAAGCATCAAGGCAAAATTGAGGTAAATTCTCAAATAGGACAGGGCACGGAATTTGTGATTACTTTGCCAGTTGCTGCGTAATATAGGACGGGCTAGAAGCCCATTCCACAAATTTGGGACGGGCTAGAAGCCCATCCCACAAATCCTGCAAGAATTACTATAAGCTGGCGCGCATCTAATTTGAAGAATCCTCTTTCTGAAAACTCTTGTGGGCTGGGCTTTGAACATCGCCCGAAAAAAATAAAGTTAAATGCCGCAACAGCTTATTAACTCACAAATGATTGAAATGGATGGGGGCGGAGGGACTTGAACCCACACGACCGTTTCGGGTCAACGGATTTTAAGTCCGTAGCGTCTACCATTCCGCCACGCCCCCCTTTGGTCAAGCTGCTGTGGTTTTGAGCCACTAAGAGCAACAGCCTTTTATTCTACAGCCAAAACCCCAATTTACGCAACCCCTAATCAAAAAATTCCCAAAAGTCGCGCTGGATCTCCGCAAGCGGTACAATAGTTAACCAGCTAACGCAGCGTGCCAACTGACTTACCCGTGTTATTATTCCCCTAAAGCAAATCTATGTATATTACCTTACTGCTTTACGCCGTCTTGGCAGGAGCCTACCTCCTGGTAGTACCCGCGGCCACCTACGCTTACCTGAACAGCCGCTGGTACGTCGCTACCTCTTTTGAGCGCGGCTTCATGTACTTCTTGATGTTCTTCTTCTTCCCAGGTATGTTTCTGCTAGCTCCGTTTTTGAATTTTCGGCCCAAACGGCGGCAGATAGAAGCATAAATGCGACGTATTGACGTAATTGGAATCAGTGTCGGCTTTTTTGTAGCAGGTGGGTTTGTCTACTTGCTACTGCAATTTGCCGGACTCGACAGCATGAATGCAGGGATTTGGAGTCAGTTATTTTTGGTCGCCGGCTTGATTGGCTGGCTGGTGACTTATTTATTTCGAGCACTGACTCAAAATATGACCTACAGCCAGCAATTGCAAGACTACAAAGAAGCTGTCTTGCAGAAGCAGCTAGATGCACTCACTCCTGAAGAATTAGCCAAACTTCAAGCCGAAATTGAGCAGGAAAAAGATAATTAGTCAGTGGTTAGTTGTCAGTTGTCAGTTGTCAGTTGTCAGTGGTTAGTGGTTAGTTGTTAGTTGTCAGTGGTTATATCATGTCCGGTCGAGCGATCGCGCTTTTTGTAGGGGCTCCCCTCGCCAACAATACCTGCTAATAATTGACAATCTCAAAAACTCGCCCAGACCGGGATATTATGGTTAATCGATCGGACATGATATTAGTTGTTATTAGCTAATACCAACTGCCAACAACCAACTGCCAACTGACACCAGACAACAACCAACTGCCAACAACCAACTGCCAACTGCCAACTGACACCAGACAACTGACAACTGCCTAATGACTATTTCTAATTGTTTTGAAACGTTACGCAAGAACCACCAATGTGCCTTGATTCCTTTTATTACTGCTGGCGACCCAGACTTGGAGACAACGGCTAAAGCACTGCAAATTTTGGATGATAACGGTGCAGACGCGATCGAGCTTGGTGTTCCATATTCTGACCCGCTAGCTGACGGGCCGGTGATTCAAGCCGCTGCTACAAGGGCTCTACAGCGGGGGACGCGGTTAGATTCGGTGCTGGAAATGGTAGCGAAAGTTAGTCCGAATTTGCGATCGCCCATCATTCTATTCACATACTACAACCCGATTTTGTACCGAGGTATAGAAACCTTCTTGCAGCAAATTAAAAGTGCTGGAGTTCAGGGATTGGTTGTACCAGACTTGCCCTTAGAAGAAGCCGACAGTCTCATCCAACCTGCTAACAAATTAGGGATTGAACTAACATTATTAGTTGCTCCGACAAGTCCCAAAAGTCGTATAGAAGCGATCGCTCGTCAGTCTCAAGGATTTATTTACTTAGTCAGTGTGACGGGGGTTACGGGAGTACGCGAAGGCTTAGAAACGAGAGCAAAAGAGTTGCTGCAAGAACTCCGCACCGTCACCGACAAACCCATCGGCGTCGGGTTTGGTATATCGAAACCTGAACACGCTCGCCAAGTGAAAGAATGGGGTGCAGATGCTGCGATTGTTGGCAGTGCTTTTGTCAAACGCTTGGCCGAAGGAACTCCAGAACAGGGTTTAGAGGCGATCGGCGAATTCTGCAAAAGTCTAAAAACAGCGATTCAAAATGCTTAGTAAGTGTGCACATACTTTCAGCCATTAGACAGATGTGTGCGATCGGGATAGGCCACGACAATTGCGATTAAAGACCTTGTTGTACTTGAGATCATACATCCACTGCCTTCTGGTTCCTGACCGGAAGGTTTTTTTTGAACTTAAAAGGCAAAACATCTTAACCTAGTGCGCGCACAGAGAACCAAACAGCTATCTAGGGAAACAGCATTGCCGTGTCCGGCACGGCGTGCTGCGACTTTTAATAATGGGTAAAATATTGAGGATTGTCCATTCCTTCTTCCTGATTGCTGATTTCTATCCGCTCGCAAAGCCGAAGAGCCTTCTTCCTTCTTATTTCTTCCTTCTTCCTTCTTCCTTCTTCCTTCTACTATAACTTTAGGAATCTAACTTGAGATAGATGAAAAGCTCCTGTTTCTATTCGTATACTAAAAAAGTGTTTAAGTGCCTAATTTGGTAAGGCTAGACATCTACAAAGCCACAAGGCATTTGAGAATCTCACAATAGAAAGGAGCATTTTTATGAAGAGACTAACTGCATTTCTGAAAAAAATTCGAGCTGTACAAATTTTAACCGTGTTTCTGGCTGGCATTTTAGTATTAGTGAGTACGGCCTGCAGCGGCGCTGGTGTGGCGGCAGGAAAAACGGATGTGATGGCAGGAAAAGCTGATGCGAGGGTAGGAAAAACAGCCGACCAAATTAGAGAAGAAGTACCTTCAGGGGCTGTAACGTCTGAATTCAAAGGGGGCATGAACGACTACCCCGATGTCGATCCCAGAAACAAAAAGCTTACAACACAAGAAGCAAAAGCTCAGCTTCTCAAAGAGGAAGCGCAGCACCGCATCGATACCAAATCTAGCAACAATGTAGGCGAAAACGTGCGACGGGTAGCGGATGACGCCCCTGAGAAACTAGGCCAAATTGGGGACAAGGTGAAGGAAGATGCTCGCACCGCCCAGCGCAAAGCTGATAACTTTGGCGACAAAACCAAACAAGGCTTTTCTAATCTTAAAGAAAACACTCGCGAAGGCTTGCAGGGAGCAAAAGATATTGTTAAAGAAGCCACCCAGGGAGCCAAAGAAAGAGTATCAGAGGGTACTGAGTCTCTGAGATATGGTACCAGCGGCGGCCAAGAAAATATCAATGATGCAGCACGAGATGCAAGATAGAACGCTGAAGAGGCCTCGGACAAGGTTCCCTAGAAAGTGAGTCGAGATATTGACTGACCTCAACGAGCGACAAAAAGAGCGACAGACGACTAATCTCAAATAACGCTGTTTCCTTCTCGGGAAGCTACATTCCGACAGGGGTTAAAACCCCTGTCGGAATGTAGGTAAAGTCAATCGATTTTAGATTTTAGATTTTAGATTTTAGATTAAAGAATTGAAGCCTTGACCCCACGGATGAATCCGAGGGCTTGTATCCTGGATGCTTTCGGTCAATCGATTTTAGATTTTAGATTTTAGATTTTAGATTAAAGAATTGAAGCATTGACCCCACGGATGAATACGGGGGCTTGTATCCTGGATGCTTTCGGTCATGTGAAGACTACTGCCTATTAATATTTGATTGGGTTTTAACCCCTGGCAGGGCTATTAGCCCGGAAGTAGAGTGCAGGGGGGTTTCACCACAATGCAACGGCCCTGTCCTTTTCTAGGGGGGAGTGGAGTGTCACTCCTTTCACGACGGATTTTTTATTATTTCTATACATTGTATTTTCATTTTTTAAGGTAAAAAATTTTCCATATAGTAGCGGAAAGTTGGTCGATCGCGCTATATTAAATTCACTTAATTAGCAATTGTATTTTTCAAGACATGATAAGGCAGCGTTTCTACCGTATTACGCCTCCATTGAATCGCATTTGAGATTAACAGCAGAAACTTATACGTAAGTAAAAAGCTTTAATCCCGATCGCCAAAGTATAAAATGTTTTTTATTAACACATAATAAGTAGAATTTCTGATCGACCGCTGGAAAATTATGGTATTTATGCCCTAAGATAGATACACTACGTTTTGTTACCTTAATGTCTGGGTGGAGGCCAGCGGATATGGACGCCATAGTAGATGCAGTAGATTTGACTGCGGTAAGGCAGGGATATCGCCCGATCGCGCAATTGTACACAGATTCTCGATCGGCTATCGATCGGTTCCTGCGCGAGAAAGACCGACAACCCGCCGCTAAAATTCTCCAACCTACCTCGTTGTGGCGGAGGATTTCCGGGACGCGGTGCTGCCCAAATCCCAAAAAGTTGCATTAGCGATCGTTAATTGCATCGGGAGAAATAGTCCTCAACCGAACAGACATTCTCGACTAACTCGAACGCAGACCGATTATTTACAAATACATTAAACCTTTTAATCTTTCAATTAATCTTGGCTGTTATCTTCCAGATGGAGGTGTATAAATTTTAGGAAAAAGAGGCTAAGGATTCGGGATATATTCGAGCCGTAATCCGTAGCAAATCGACAGGGGAAATGGAGGCAAACCTTATCTTAGGAATTCTGTTTTGATGCTAGTAACTATGATGCACGACTTTTATGATGCGCTGGCCGATTTGGGAATCTATGCAGATGCCACACCGGCGGAGCGCCAACAAATCCTTAATCGCGTTGGGGCTAGTCAGAAAAAACTCAAAGAATTCGCGCACCATACGCCGATCAATTACCAACACAAGTTCGATCTGGTTGAGGCCGAATTGCTCGGCGTTTTGGGACAGACAGCAGAAGCAATGGAACTTTATGATCGAGCTATTACCGGAGCTAAAGCGAACGAATATGTCAATGAAGAAGCTCTTGCCTGCGAACTCGCTGCTAAGTTTTACCTGTCATTGGGAAGAGAAAAAATTGCCCGAATCTACATGATAGATGCCTATGATTGCTATGTGCGCTGGGGAGAACGAGCAAAAATTGATGACTTAGAAAAACGTTATCCTCAATTATTAAAACCGATTTTAGAACCCGCAAAACTCCCTGCAAATCCCTTAGCAAATTTTCCAACACCTGCTGGGCAAAATCAATCGCTTCATCCATCCATTCATCCATCCATTCCTCCGTCTGTTTCGGCGAGCGTCTCAGATTTCGGGAATTTTTCAACACTGCTAAAAGCTTGTCAAGGGCTCTCTAGTGAAAGAGAACTCGATCGACTGATTGCCAAACTGATGCAACTGGCGATGAAAAATACAGCAGCTAACAAAGGGGCGCTGATTTTGCCAAATGGCAATCAATGGGAAATCGCGGCTACAAGCGCGCTCGACAATTCGGGACTCGAATGGGCCATCAACTTATCATCCGCAACACTCAATGAAAACAGCGATATCTTGCCCCTTAAAATTGTTGAGTGCGTTAAAAATTTATTGAAACCTGTGATTGTTCGAGATCTCGCTCAACAACGTGATTGGGATTCCGACTCCTACATCCTCAAATATCAACCGCAGAGCCTGTTGTGTTGGCCGATTCTCGATCGAGGCAAGTTAGTCGGCATTTTGTATCTGGAAAATCGCTTAACAGCAAGAGTTTTTACCCGCGATCGCCTGCAACTTCTCAATCTACTGTGTTCCCAGGCAGCCATCTGTTTGCAAAATGCTCTGCTTTATAAAAAATATCAGGATTACAACCAACAATTAGAGCGATCGCTAGTAAAAATTAGTCGAACCGAAGCTCAGCTTGCAGATCAGAAAACAATGCTCCAAGCGATTCTTGATGTCGCTCCGATTTGGATTTGGATGGTGAATCTCAGTGGTAAAGTACAGTTTTTGAACAAGACATTTTCTCAAGATGTGGGCGTGTCTCTGAGCGATTTCCTAGCGGTCGAGCATTATAAAGATATACTGGGGGAGAATGCAGCGGGCTGTCTGGTTTCAGATGCCGCCTGCCTTGCTCAAGATTTGCCGCATTACTCCAGCGAAATTCTCAGACTTGTTGACGGCAAACTACACGATTTAGAAATCACGAAAGTCCAGTTAAAAAATTCCCAGGGCGAGACGATCGGGATTATTGGTTTGGCTGTTGATGCCACCGATCGCAAGCGAGCAGCCGAACTTTTGCAAGAGCAAAATCAACAGCTAGAAAGAACTTTAAAAAATTTACAACAAGCACAACTGCAAATCGTGCAAAGTGAGAAAATGTCTGCCTTGGGTAATTTAGTCGCCGGAGTTGCCCACGAAATTAACAATCCGATTGGGTTTATTTCTGGCAATTTAAGCGAAGGTAAAAGAAGTTTGGAAGATGTTATCGAACACTTAGAATTGTATCGCTCCGGTGCATCCCAATCGGAAATAGCCGACCACGCCGAAGAGATAGACCTCGATTATCTTTTGGAAGATTTACCGAAGATGATTGATTCAATGCAACTTGGATGCGATCGCATTTGCAGCATCAGCAACAGTTTGCGTACCTTCTCGCGAGGCGACAAAGACTACAAAGTTCCTTTTAATATTCACGAAGGCATTGATAGCGCTATTTTAATTTTGAAACACCGTCTCAAAGCAAACGAACACCGCCCGCAGATCGAAGTGATAACTAAATACGGCAATCTCCCTAAAATCGAATGTTTTCCCGGTCAATTGAATCAAGTTTTCATGAACCTGCTTGCCAATGCGATCGATGCCTTAGAAGAGTCAAATATAGGACGCAGTTTTAGCGAAATTACCGCCAATCCCAACCGCATCACGATTTGCACGGAGCTAGTCGGCGAAGGGTACATTAAAATTAAAATTGCTGATAACGGCATCGGAATCAAAGAGGAAATTAAACAGCAGATATTCGACCATTTGTTCACGACGAAAGGTGTCGGAAAGGGAACGGGATTGGGGTTGACAATTGTCCACCAGATTGCGGTAGAGAAACATGGCGGAAGCATTGAGGTGAAGGGAGAGCTTGGAGTTGGCACTGAGTTTGCGATCGTTTTGCCTGTGAAGGGAGAAATTTGAACTCAAATTCAATGTTTTTTGGGCGATCGCGTAATAAGATATACTGAATTTTATTGGGGTCTTTTTTTGAAAGCCTTGGCATAACTATTTTAAAGTAGCATCATTTTTTTATCCAGCAGTTGTTCAATCACATCAATTTTTCCAACCAACTTTAAGGAAAATCCGCCATCGGTAGAAAGGGAAGCTAGATTTTTTAGTTCTCCCTAAGCTGTTGTGCACCTAATTTGACACTCAATTTTTCTACAATTATTGTGGAACGGGCATCCTGCCCGTCTCTGGATTCAATTTAAATGCGTAGCAGCTTAGCCAATGGGCGAGTTTTTGAACCAAGCTTTGAGCTACCTTAAAATGTTATGAGTTGCTCGCCCTCATAATAGTAGAGGATTGGTGTGTACGAGGCCAAAACGCTAATGAATTTTACTGAGTGTACCTTATGCGGTTGATAACTGCTATATTGGCTCAGGTGATGTATCTGACGGAGGAAGTAAAAACGATGAAACTGCAAACCATTGGCTCGACGTTACTCTTCTCACTTCTAGCCGCGCTGAGTGGCGGCGATTTTCCCTTCCTCCCTAGTGCTCAAGCCAAAATCCCTTCTCCTATTGATCCCTTGATTCAATCGGCTGGCTAAGCGTCTACTCAATTTATCACCCTATTCTCCAGACTTTAATCCGATAGAATTATGGTGGTCACAACTGAAAGCTTTTTTACGTCATTTCTCTCCAACCACTACCACTCCAGCTTGATGTTTTACTTGCTACTGGACGCTTATTTACTCAATACTAAATAATTCACAAAGGGGTTGACAAGCTGTTGCTACTGTACTTCATGAAGCGGGAATTGGTTGTATTTTAGACACCCTATAAGGAATGAGAATTAAATAACTTCCACAAGTTTGTGGGATGGGCGTCCCGCCCGTCCTTTTTGGACGGGCGGGACGCCCATCCCACAATAACAATTAAAATTGTAAGTTATTTAATTCGCGATCCTAAGTGAGCGCGTCACCCATTTTGAGTTGGGAAATGTCTATTATACAAAAAAAAATCACCAAGGCTTCGCCCTACAAAAATTTATCTTAAATTTAACCAATCTTGAATTTCTTGCGCTAACCAAGCCGCCTCAACCTCTTTCAAATTTGTTGCTAAAGTATAAAAGTAAGTTCCCCTCTCGTTACCTGAACGAATCCTGATTTCATTTCCCTGATAAGTATTGTATAGAAAAGCACCCAAAATCTCAGAAACTTCCCCCCTTTGTCCTAAATAACTCCAACCAAATATCTGATGTTCCAGTTTAAAGTAGTTCCGGTTAAAGGTAATTTTAGTACCATTGCCCAAAATCTTAACTAAGATACTTGCTATAAGCGGAAAAAATCCTAATCCCATAGTCACATTTACTTGCAAATATGCTAAGACTATCGGCCAAGATAGCAGTATAGTTAATATTCCTATAAAAGCACCTGAAAAAGGCTTTCTGACTAAACGAGACGGAATTTTAATCTTTAACTCGGTCGCTGATTTGCTAACTTGAATGCGACTGTGACGCGGTTTAGCAATTTTCCTCACAGTCTCAATTTGAAGATTAGCCCCTTGTATGTTTCCCGATTTCAAAGCTGCTAAAGCCTCTCTAGCCTCGCTGAAACGCTTTTCTAACGCGATTTCCGTCATCTTCTCAATCCAGCTTACCAAACTAGGACTCACACTCACGCGATCGCTAAACTGAATCCGAGAATCTTTCTGTGGCAAATCCGCAGGAGTCACCCCCGTTAACAAATGAATTAAAGTAGCTCCCAAAGCATACAAATCCGAAGCCGCCACCGCCCGCCCCCAAAACTGTTCTAAGGGTGCATAGCCACTCGTTCCTACCACTGTAAACGTTACACCTGTCACCGCCGCTTGAGCTTGTACCGCACCAAAATCTACTAGATAAACCTGCTGATTTTCCCCCAAAATTAAATTACTCGGCTTAATATCTCGGTGCAAAACCGGGGGACTCAATTCATGCAAATAAATTAAAATTTCTAGCACTTCAGTGGCAATTTTTCGTACTTGTTTTTCTGAAAAATGCTGACCATTTTCTAAAAAGTCCTGAAGCGAAAACCCCGGAATATAATCTTGCACTAACCCAAACCAAGGGAATCCTGCTCCGGCTTCCCGCTCCAGGGAAAAATAATCTCGATAGCAAGGAATGCGGGGATGATTTAGCGCCTGCAAAACTTGTGCTTCTCTTTCAAAAAGCTTGAGTTCTTCCCACTGCATTTCCGGGCTAAAAGCTAACATTTTCAGCGTCACCTGTTCTTGAGACTCTAAATCTACTGCTAGCCAAGTTTGATGACCGGCCGCTGTGCGTCCTAAACGCTGTTGCAATTGATAACGTTCTTGTAAAATTTTTCCGGGATTTAACACAGCCTAGTCCTATTTTGTTTAAATATATGAAATTTCCTTAACTATTAAATTAACTATTTTGCCGACAGCGTTAAATTGCTAGTACAAGTAATTATCCGTGGATTTCTCCATTCGGCATAATTGTACCGCGCCACTGAGCACCCGTTAAATTAGCAGTGCTCAAATCTGCCCTAATCAAATTTGTGCGGTGCAAAATTGCCTCCCGAAAATCTGTTCTAGCCAGGTAAGCATCAGTCAGATCAGCTTCACTCAAATTTGCCTGATTCAAATTAGCTCGACTCAAATCAGCCCTCACCAAATTAGCGCGACTCAAGTCAGCCATAACTAAATTAGCATTGCTCAACTTAACATCAGGAAGAAATGCACCCCGCAAGTTAGCGCCAGCAAATTCAGCATCAATTAACACAGCTCTTTCCAACTTAGCATTTGTCATTACAGCCCAAGAAAAATTTGTTTCTACCAAAGTTGCTTCAGTCAAAAATATGCCATCTAAAATAGCTTCGCTCAAATTCGCCTGAGTCAGATTTGCTTCCCCCAGAGATGCTTCTGTCAAATTCGCGTGACTGAGATTAGCTTTAGTCAAATCGGCACCTTGCAAATTGACGCCCCGCAAATCGGCACCTTGCAAATTTGTACCCCGCAAATTTGCACCCTCAAAAATCCGCACCTCCTTCCGCAAATTTGCACCCCGCAAGCACGCCCCGCGCAAATCGGCACCTTGCAAATTCACACCTCGCATATCTGCATCGCTCAAATTTGCATCAATAAAAACTGCCAAAGAGATGTTGGCTTTGCGAAAGTCTGCACCTTGCAAAGTCGCTCCGTGGAAGTCTGCATCAGACAAATTTGCTCCGCTCAAGTTCGCTTGATTTAAGTTAGCACCGCACAGCTTTGCATTAGTTAAATTTGCGCGCTGAAGGTTAATTCTGCTCAGGTACGACATCGCTAAGTTTGCACCCCAGAGGTCAGCATTACTTAAATTGACGCCAATTAAATCGGCACCGCTCAGGTATACCCCTCTGAGATTCATACCTTGAAAATCTAGTTCTCCTGATGTATATCGCCTTAAAATTTCGCTGGCATTCATATTTTTTTTGTTGTTAATTAGGTACAATCTGCTATTTCTAGGCTGCTTAAATTTCTGTTCGCGCAGGCGGACTTAGTTTGTGTAGCGCCAGACTTGAGTCTGAGAAATTTGATGAAATTTCTTGAATTTCAGTTGACGCAGGCCGACTTAGTTTGTGTCGGGAGCATCTCACCTTTGCAGCCCTCCGCTAGAAATTGGAGTTTTGAGGCAGGAGGCAGGAGGCAGGAGGCAGGAGGCAGGAGGCAGAAGGAAAGAGGAAGAAGGAAGGAGCCAGAAGAAGGAAGGAGCCAGAAGAAGTATTTTTACAAATATGAGATGCTCCCGTTTGTGTCACCCCAGACTTGAGTCGAGCGTTTAATGAGTTTGATTGACAAATTCTTGAGTCCAAAAGACTGTTTTGTTGCCTAACTGTCGCCCGTGAATTTTCACATGAGTAAGATATTTGGATTTTAAAGTACACAGTTTTTTGTGAATGTAGGTAGCTGTAGCCTGTTGGTTTGGTACTTCAGCCGACTCCAGAATCACATGGAGCCAACCGTCTTTAAATCCTACTGTAGCAGCAATTCCTTTAGGCTGTAGCAATTGATTAATCAATTGGGCGATCGCCTTTGGTTTGCCTTGTTTTGCCATTTCCAGAAGCTGATACTGATTTGCTTTATGGCTCGAGTTTTCCTGCGGGATGTCTGAAATATTGTCAACCAAGTTTTCTGTGCTTTCAGAAGGATATTTTCCGCTTTCTTTTGACTCCAATTCGCTCAAAATTTCCAGCAATTTATCGGTAAACTTCTGAACTTTTCCTACATACTCTCGGAGATTTTTATATTTCCAGTACAAACGCTCCTCTACACTTCCCGTAGAAATTTTTCCGTTCAAAGCAGCTTCTAACTGGGTGAATATATTTTCTATTTGCGCCGTTGCGGAGTTAGCACTTTGACTGACTAATTCTGTCATTTCTTCTTCCAATCCCAACTTTCGTTTGATGGAATCGCTAATATTTATAATAACAGGAGCCGCCGGTTCTAAAATTTCGATAATAGTCGGCATTTCTGCAACGGGGAAGGTTTCTACGATTTCCGGTCTGAACTCGGTAGCATAATTATTGCTGGTTTCGGGTTCTTTAAACTGTAGATTTTCTGCCGTGTCCGGCACTAAGTAACTCTTCTGGGGGTCATAATGATAGTGAGGTGGAGCAGCTTGAAGGATGTGAGTAATCTCGCCTGGATCAAAATAATCGGTGGGCCTGTCCACCATCTCGCTCTCTTCATAAACACTGTTGTTTAAATGTGTCTGATCGTAATCTTCACTAGCCGAAGATTCGGCTTCATAGGATTCTTCCTGTTGCATTTTTGCGTAACAAGGATTCATCGCTTTGATGATTACGCTCGCAGCTTGATCGTTTTCATCTCTGTTGTCGAGATTGCTAGCAGTTCTGTATAAATGAGATTCCAGTTCGGCTAGGCTGCCACAGACATTAAACAGTTGTCGCAGCAGAGTGTCAAGTTCTTGAGTTTTCAGCAGTAGCCAGTCGCGATCGCTAAAAGTAAACTCGTGATAAAGACTCGAAAAAATTAGGATTTTCGCCCTCAGCGGATTTGTTTGCTGCAAAATTTTTTGTCTGACATCAAATAAAGAACCGGGGTTTCTTGTCCTTTCTTCGCTGCTGGGTATTTCCGAACTAAAGTGATCGTCAAATGCGGGAGCTTCCTGACCGCCAAAACTAGATATGTTTATTTCTAATTTGGTGAAGTCTTCAAATTCATACAGCCTGCTAAGTTGACAGACTATGAGGTCTGCTACTAAAGCATACTCGGTTTTTTTATTAACCTTAGAGACTATACTGTTTAAAACTGCTTCAATATCTTCTAACCTGCTGTATTTGGCGCACAGTTCTTCGATTAAAATCCTTACATCGGCGCTGGCGAGTTGGGCGGGGTCGTTTTCCCAGAACTCTTTACAAGCAAAAAATATTATTTTTTTAATGCGCGAGAGATTCACGTCTTGTTCTAATTCGCGAACAACTTCATCTAAAATAGATAAAGCTTTCATAGTTTTCCTCCCATAAAAATACCCTGTCAACACTCAGCAAGAAATAATACAATTATACCACATTTGATAAATGCAAGACTTTGATGCGATCGTAATTGGCAGCGGTATTGGGGGCTTAGTCGCAGGCTCGATGCTAGCCCGCTACGGGAAGCGGGTGCTCGTCTGCGAGAGCCACACAATAGCGGGCGGGGCAGCTCACAGCTTTTCGCGCCGGGGATTTCACTTTGATTCGGGGCCTTCTTTTTATTGCGGTTTGACTGACCCCCTGTCGTTCAATCCTTTGCGACAAGTTTTTGATGTTTTGGAGGAATCGATCGCAGCAATTTCCTACGATCCGCTGGGGCATTACCATTTTCCAGAGGGAAGTTTACCGATTTATGCTGATGCCAGAAGTTACTTAGATGCTGTAGCTAAGTTCGCACCGCAAGGTGCCGTAGAATTGCAGCAATTTCAACAAAACTTATTAGTTTTGTATGAAGCTTTGCGTGGAATTCCGGCTTTAGCGCTGAGATCCGACTGGCAGTTGATACCTGTTTTGCTGTCTCGGTACTCGCCTGCTTTGCTGAAGCTGTTGCCGCTAGTAGGTGCGATCGCGGGTTCAGCAGGTTCCTTGATGGATCGCGATGTGCGTGACCCTTGGGTGCGGCGCTTGATCGATTTGGAGTGCTTTTTGCTGTCGGGTTTGAAAGCGCACGGAACTGTCGCGCCGGAAATAGCTTTTATGATTGGGGAACGATCGCGCTGTGCGATCGAATATCCTGTAGGTGGCAGCGGTGCGATCGTCGATGCTTTAGTCAGAGGTTTGCAGCGCTGGGGAGGAAAATTGCGCCTGGGAGCTCCCGTCGAGCAAATATTAGTTGAATCCGGCAAAACCACTGGCGTTCGCTTGAAAAATGGCGAAGTTATCCGCGCCCCAATTGTCATTTCAAATGCCACAATCTGGGATACTTATACAAAATTACTGCGGCCTGAAGATTTGCCGGAAAGCTATCGAAAAAACGCTTTGTCGATGCCAGCAGTAGACAGTTTCATGCACCTACATTTAGGCATTAAAGCCGAAGGACTCGAAGGTTTGACCGGCCACCACGTCGTCGTTCACGACAGCAAGATTGACATTACAGTACCCGGAAATACTTGCATGATTTCGATTCCTACAGTGTGGGATGCAACTCTCGCGCCGCCCGGACATCACGCCGTTCACGCTTATACATTGGAACCTTACGAAGGTTGGGAATATGGCGAATTGTATCAGCAGAAAAAGCAAGAGCGATCGCAATCTCTGTTTCAAGCTTTAGAAAAAATTATACCCGATTTGCGATCGCGGATAGTCTTAGAGTCGATCGGTACACCGCTAACCCACGCCCGATTTTTGCGCCGATATCAAGGAACTTACGGGCCTGCAATTGCCGCCGGAAAAGGCACATTTCCCGGCCCGCAAACACCAGTCAAAGGCTTGTATCGGGTGGGAGACAGCACCATGCCCGGAATTGGCGTGCCCGCTGTCGCAGCATCGGGTATTTTGTGCGCGAATACTTTGGTAAATTCCCATGTTACAGCACAATTTTTGTAAGCGAAGGAAGTTCGGCAACGGATTTTGTAACGGATGTAACGGATGTAACGGATGTAAAGGATAGAAGGAAGAAGGAAGTTCGGCAACGGATTATGTAACGGATGTAACGGATGTAACGGATTAACTGGTTCCCAGCCAGAGGCGGGGAACCGAGATCCAGAGGCTCTGCCTCGCTGGCAAAAAAACAGGAGGCAGAGCAATAGTGAAATGCGTTCCCAGCCAGAGCCAGGGAAGGAGGAAAACGAGGAAAAAACTACTTTTTACAAAATCTGCCTGCTGCCAAAACTGATTATCCACCAGCGGCAAAAGCGCCCATAATTGCGATCGACAAAGCCAAACCTGGCAACAGCAGCAATCCTAACATCAAAGCATCGTGTCCGCTCATCACTTTCTCCTGATATTTACCTTAAATATTATACTCTATAAACTGCCATCTTGCCTCGACCTTAATAATTAATTAAAACCGGCATATAGATTCAGGATTGACAGGGCAAATTTTATTAACAATGGGATTCCCGCGCAAGTCCAGGGTAGTTAACTTTTGCAAAGATTGCAGGGAACTGATATCAGAGATTTGATTGTTGTACAAGTCTAGTAAAAATAAGTTATTTAAACCTTGTAGCGCGCTGCTATCCGAAATCGGATTGTTGAACAGATAAAGTTGAGTCAAATTAGTTAACGATTTCAGGGGACTGATGTCTGATATTTGATTGTTACCGAGGTTGAGTTCACTTAAATTAGTGAGCGATGTCAAAGGACTAATATCTGATATTTTATTTTGGAATAAAAGCAATTTATTTAAGTTAGTTAGAGAACCCAGCGGAGTAATGTCAGATATTTCATTTCCGAACAGAAACAGCGTATTGAGATTTTTTAAGGAAGCCAGCGGGGTGATATCCGATATTTTATTATTGTAAAGGTAGAGTGTCTGGATTTCAGTTAAATTAGCCAGAGGAGCGAGATCGGAAATTTCATTTTTGTAGAGGATCAGCGCATTTAAGTTAGTTAAATTTTGCACCGGAGTGATGTCTGAAATTTTGTTGTCAAACAAGACAAGTGCGGTAAGATTAGTTAAAACTGCTAGGGGAGTGAGGTCGGAGATTTGATTGGTATCGAGAACGAGTATACTCAGATTTATTAGAGATGAAAGCGGACGGATATCTGATATTTGATTGACATCTATAACCAGAGCTTTCAGGTTAGTTAAAGATTGCAGGGGAGCGATGTCAGATATTTGATTACTGCCGAGGATGAGATTAGTAAGTTGAGTGAAAGATGAGAGGGGGCTGATATCGGTAATTTGAAGATTTTTGAGGTTAAGTTCTTTTGTATTGGAAAGCAGTTCGTTGGCTCGATCGCACTCGGAAGTCTCTGATATTTGCAACAGTATGTCTACGGTATGTTTGGCACCGGGAGAGATGTTTTCTTTCTGCTTGCACCAATCGGAAAAGTTATTATAAGTTGTCATGGGCTGTGCTGCCTTAATCGATTTTAGATGGGATATTTGAAATTTTAGATATAGCGGTTCTCAAACGTGGTGAGGTATGGGGTGAGTCCTATGCCGATGCCCGATGCCCGATGCCCGATGCCCGATGAGCACCTCATGTTACTGAGAAAGGCTATAAGTATAGCAATTCTATTCCATTTGTGAATGAGATTTTTTTCGGGTTTTAAGAAATTTCCGCAAAAATTGTGTAAAGTAATCTTAACATCTTTAATTGCATTGCCTTCGCAGGAGCCAAGAGCCAACTATGACACCAGAACTAATTTTTAATGCCGGTAATCTGTTCGTTGTGCCTTTCTGGGCAATTATGATTTTATTACCAAACTGGGGAATTACCCGAAAAGTGATGAATTCCTTTATTCCGTTTGCAGTGCTCGCCGTTTTGTACATATATTTGTTTGGTAGCAGTCTAACTGCGGAAAATGCGGCTGCTTTGTCCAATCCCAAGTTAGCAGATATTGCTAAGTTTCTGGGGGAGGAAACGGCGGCGGCTACGGGATGGATACATTTTTTAGTGATGGACTTGTTTGTCGGGCGCTGGATTTATTTGGAAGGACAGCGGACAGGAGTTTGGACTGTTCATTCTTTGGCTTTGTGTTTTTTTGCGGGGCCGATGGGATTGCTTTCTCATATTGTAACTGCTTGGATTACTCAAAGGTTTTTTCCGAGTTCGGAAAGTCTTTCAGGGGCCGGTTCTGGAGCCCACCCCCAAGAAAATTGATGTATTGTGGAACGGGCTCTCTGGCCCGTTCGTTCCTAAGAATGGCGCAAGATATCAATAAGAATATAGATCGTAGCTAAACCCGCTCCTTGTATTTTGAAAGAGGTAGATGGCGGTTTACCGTTGGGT